>JANOAM010000133.1:0-7369 GCA_031411215.1 Betaproteobacteria bacterium | reverse complement strand
GCTGACCACCATGCCCGAGAACCCACGTGTGTTGCTGTCGGCCGGCCTGGCCGAATACCAGATGCAGCACTATTCCCTGGCGGCGGGCTTTCTCGGGCGCGCCGTCAAGGCCGCGCCGCAGCAACTGCTGGCGCGGCAGATGCTTGCTCAGAGCTATCTGAAGATGGCCTTGCCGGAAAAGGCCAGCGAAGTGCTGCAGCCGGTGGTCGAGCAAGCCGGGGCCGATGCCGCCAGCCTGGCCTTGGCTGCGGAAGCCGAACTCCAGGCTGGCGACGCCAAACGTTCGGAGACTCTGTTCAAACGGGCGGCCCAGGTGGCTCCTGATGCAGGGCGAACGCGCGCCACCATCGCACAAGCGCAACTGGCCCAGGCGCAGTCGGCACAAGGCAACCTGGGTCCGGCGGTGGCTGAACTGCAAAACCTGGCAACCACCAAACAAGACAGCCAGGCCGACCTGGCTTTGCTGAACCTGCGCCTTCGGCAGAACGACTACAAGGCCGCCCTTGTGGTGATCGACGGCCTGGAAAAGAAGCGCCCCAATGAGCCGGTGGCCTTTGTGTTCAGGGGCCGGGTGCTCATGCTGCAAGGCGACACGGCCGGCGCTGCCGTCAATTTCGAGAAGGCCCTGCAGAAGGTCCCTCACCATCTGCCCGCGCTGGACGGGCTGGCGGCGCTGGACATGCTGGCAGGCAAGCCTGATCAAGCCCGTCAGCGCTTCCAGGCCGTCGTCAAGGCCCAGCCGAAGAATGTCAGGGCGCGGGTCTCGCTGGCGGAACTTGAAGGCCGCCTGGGCGCACCCGACGCCGTGGTCGTGACGCAGCTCAAGGAGGCTGCGGCCATCGACCCGCTGGACCCGACACCGCGGCTGGCACTCGTCGAACGCCTGTTGGCCAGCGGTGAGCGCGCGGCGGCCCGTGCCGCAGCACAAGATGCCGTGGCTGCGCTGCCCGACAACCTGGTGGTGCTGGACGCGCTCGGCCGCACGCAGCTGGCGTCTGGAGACAGTACCGGTGCTGCCATCACCTTCAGCCGCCTGGCTGCACAGCAACCCCGCAACCCGCAGCACCAGGTCAGGTTGGCCGAGGCCGCCAGGATCGCGGGCGACCGCGCGACGGCGACGCGGTCTTTGAAGAAGGCACTGGAGCTTCAACCCGACGACTTGCCGGCACAGCGAGCGATGGCGCTGCTGGCCCTGGAAGACAAACGACCGCAGGATGGCGTGGCCCTTGCGCGCGGTCTGCAGAAGCGGCTGCCCAAGGACGCGGCAGGCTTTGCGCTGGAAGGCGAGGTCGAGGCCGGTGCCAGGAACTGGGCGGCGGCGGCCACCGCCAATGCCGCCGCCTTGGAACGAACGAAGTCTTCCGAACTCGCGCTGCGCCTGCACCGCAGCCTGCGTGAGGCCGGCAAGACCGCCGATGCGGACCGTTGGGCCGCCAAATGGATGGCGGCCGAACCCAAGGACGCGACCTTCGTGTACTACCTGGGAACGGTGGCGATGGCCGCCCAGGATTGGCCGCAGGCTGAGAGCCGCTTGCGTGCGGCGTTGGCGCTGCAGCCGCGCCACGCGCTGGCCACCAACAACCTGGCCTGGGTGCTGGCCACGCAGCGCAAGCCAGGCGCGGTGGCCATGGCCGAACAGGCCAATGCGCTGATGCCCGACCGGCCCGCCTTGCTGGACACCCTGGCCATGGCCCAGGACGTGGAGGATCAGTTGTCCAAGGCTGTCGATACGCAGAAACGGGCCGTGGCACTGGACCCCCGCGACCCGGCCCTGCGCCTGCGCCTGGCCCGCTTGCTGGTGAAGCAGGGGGAGAAGTCCGCCGCACGCACCCAGCTGGACGCCCTGGCAAAGCTCGGCCCGAGCTTTGCCGGCCAGGCCGAGGTGGCCGAGCTGATAAAAGCGCTTTAGACAGCGCTGGGCTGTCGCTGCGGCCTTGGCTGCGGCCGGGCATCGTCGGGTCAGCACCGGGCTGGCCCGACAATCGCGGCATGGCCCTCATCACACTTTCCGACGCGCACCTCGCGTTTGGACACGTCCCCCTGCTCGACGGCGCCGCGATGGCGCTGGAACCCGGCGAGCGTGTTGCGCTCATCGGCCGCAACGGTGCTGGCAAGTCCAGCCTGCTGAAGATCCTGGCGGGCCTCGACAAGCCCGACGACGGCGTGCTGCAACTGCAGACCGGCCTGCGCCGTGTCTACGTGGCGCAGGAACCGGAGTTTGCCGACGGTTCCACGGTCTTCGACGCCGTGTCCGAAGGCGTGGCCGAAGCGCGCGCCTTGCGCGAACGCTTTGAGGCCCACCAGCCCGAAGACGACCTGGATGCGCTGCAGACGCAGCTTGAGCACCTGGACGGCTGGACCTGGGAGCAGCGTGTCGAACAGGCGCTGCAGCGCCTGCAGCTGGATGGCGCCGCGACGGTGGCTTCCCTGTCGGGCGGCACCAAGAAGCGTGTGGCGCTGGCGCGTGCGCTGGTGGCCGTGCCGGACCTGCTGCTGCTGGACGAGCCCACCAACCACCTGGACGTTGACGCCATCGAATGGTTGCAAGGCCTGCTGACCGAGCGCACCGAGCGCCGCGGGGCGTTGGTCTTTGTGTCCCACGACCGCGCCTTCATAGACGCCGTGGCCACGCGCATCCTGGAACTGGACCGCGGCCAGCTGCGCAGCTACCCGGGCAGCTTCAAGACCTACGAGGCCACCAAGGCGCGTGAACTGGAAGACGAAGGCCTGGCCAACGCGCGCGCCGACAAGCTGCTGGCGCAGGAAGAGGTGTGGGTGCGCAAGGGCGTTGAAGCCCGCCGCACCCGCAGCGTGGGGCGCGTGGCGCGCCTGGTGAAACTGCGTGAACAGCGCCAGTCCCGGCGCGACACACTGGGCCAGGTGCGCCTGGAACTGGACGCCGGCTTGCCGCCGGGCAAGATCGTCGCCGAGCTGACCGACGTGGGCATGCGCTATGGCGACCGGACGCTGATCAGCGGCTTCACTGGCACCATCCTGCGCGGCGACAAGGTGGGCTTGATCGGCCCCAACGGCAGTGGCAAGACCACGCTCCTGAAGCTGATCCTGGGTGAACTGCAGCCCACCAGCGGCAAAGTGCGCCAGGGCACACGCCTGCAGGTGGCCTACTTCGACCAGATGCGCGCCGGGCTGAACCTGGACGCGACGCTGGCCGACACCATCAGCCCGGGCAGCGAGTGGGTCGAATTTGCGGGCTCACGCAAACACGTGATGAGCTACCTGACCGACTTTCTGTTCTCGCCCGAACGAGCCAACTCGCCCGTGCGCACCTTGAGCGGTGGCGAACGCAACCGCCTGCTGCTGGCGCGCCTGTTCGCCTTGCCGGCCAACGTGCTGGTGCTGGACGAGCCGACCAACGACCTGGACATCGACACCCTGGAACTGCTGGAAGAACTGCTGCAGTCCTATGCCGGCACGGTGTTCCTGGTCAGCCACGACAGGCGCTTCCTGGACAACGTGGTCACCAGCACCATCGCCTGGGAAGGTGACCCGGAATTCGGCGGCCGCACCGGGCTGTGGCGTGAATACGAGGGTGGCTACGAGGACTGGAAGCAGCAGCGCGCCCGCGGCCGTGTCGTGGTGGCTGCGGCGGTCACGGCCAAGCCGGCCGCGGTGACCAAGGCTGCCCCCGCCAAGGCCAAGCGCAGCTACAAGGAACAGCGGGAACTGGACGCGCTGCCGGGGCTGATCGAAAAGCTGGAGGCCGAACAGAAGGCCATCCACGAGCGCCTGGCCAGCAGCGACCTCTACGCAACAGCGCCGGAACAGGTGCCGGCGCTGCAAACCCGCAACGAGCTCATCGAGCAGGACCTGATGCGGGCGCTGGAACGTTGGGAGTTGTTGTCTGCGCCTTGAACGTTGATGCAGTGATGCGTTGATGCTGTGGTGCGGCCGCATGCTAGGATGTTGTCCTCCTGACCCGGGAGCAGTCCCATGCGCACAACCCTCGACATCGATGACGATTTGCTGGCAGCGGCCAAGGAGCTGTCGCGCCAGCAGGGCCGCACGGCAGGCGACGTGGTGTCAGGCCTGCTGCGTCAGGCGTTGACGGGTCAGGTGGGTGCCGCAGCCGTCCGAACGCAGGGCGCCCCGCTGGTGGCCGGTTTCCGGCCTTTCGCTCCGCGTGGCCAGCCGGTCACCAACGACGCCATCAACGCCCTGCGCGACGCCGAAGGCGTCTGATGCGGGCACTGCTGGATGTCAATGTCCTGATCGCGCTGCTGGACGGTGCCCATATCGGCCACGCCAGCGCCACCCGGTGGCTGGCGTCTGAGGTTTCGCAGGGCTGGGCATCATGCCCGCTGACGCAAAACGGGTGCATCCGCATCATGTCGCAGCCGGCCTACCCCGGCGCTTTGCCAGCGGCGGAAGTCGCCGCGCGTCTCTCAGAAGCGGCTCGCAACCCGTCTCACGGCTTCTGGCCGGACGATGTGAGTCTGTTGGACGAAGGCGTGTTGGATTGGTCCAGAGTACTGGGGCACCGGCAGGTCACGGACAGCTACCTTCTGGCTCTGGCCGTGCGGCACCGAGGACGCTTCGTCACTTTCGACGCGCGTATAGCCGCACCTGCCGTGACGGGCGCGAAGGCCCGTCACTTGGTGGTGCTGACTTGATCGCCACGGTCTGCGAGTTGGGCGCGCCCAGCGCCCCCACCTGACCCGCCCGCAACCGGCTTACTGGTTGCGGAAGTCGTCGTGGCAGCTCTTGCAGGTGCCGGCGGCGTTGCCGAAGGCGGCCTTCAGCGTGTCCAGGTTGTTGGCCCTGGCAGCCACGGCCAGCTTGGCCATCTCTTCCTGCATTTTCTTGGCGGCGGCGTCAAACTTGGCGCGCTCGCTCCACACCTTGGCGTTGGGCTGGCCCTTTTCGGTGCCGGCCGTGCCGTCCACGAAACCGGCGAAGGGCAGCATGGACAGGTGGGTGGCGATTTCCGCGTTGGCGGCCGCAGCGGCGCCGTCGAACGGGGCGCGGCCCGAGGCCATGGCGCCAATGCGGCCGAAATGGGCGGCCATCATGGTCATGCCGGCCTTGCGGTACTTGACCGCGTCTTCGGGCTTCTGGAATTGCGCCGCGGCGGGCAGGGAGGTCAGCAGCGTGGCAACAGCAGCGGCGGCAAGCAGGGTACGCATCATGCGGAGGGCTCCGTGGGGCGGGTTGAAGAGGATGAAGCTCCGCCACAGGTGCAGCAGGCTCTGTCAGTGTACGCAACGCGGCACGACGGCATTCCGCATTCAGGGTTAGCCCGGGGCGCTTGCGCTGGAAGCTTGCTCGGGCTGCAAGTCGCGGTATGGTTGCGCCGTTGTTTCCCGCCAAAGCATTGCCAATATGAACGAGTCGACTGTCAAGGTCCGCGTGTGGGACCTGCCCACGCGCATCTTCCACTGGGTGCTGGCGTCGACCGTGGTCGGCTCCATCATCACGGCCAACATCGGCGGCAACGCCATGCAGTGGCATGTTTACCTGGGCATGGTGGCGCTGATTCTGTTGAGCTTCCGCATCCTGTGGGGCTTGGTGGGCGGGCGCTGGTCCCGCTTCGCAAGCTTCCTCTACAGCCCGGGCACGGTGCTGCGCTATCTGCGTGGCCAGACACGCAACGACGAGCACCTGGACGTGGGCCACAGCCCCATGGGCGCGGGCAGCGTCTTCGCGCTGCTCGGCCTGCTGGTGGTGCAGGTGGCCACGGGTCTGGTGGCCGACGACGAGATCGCCACGCGTGGGCCGCTCAACGGTCTGGTCTCCGAAAACACGGCCAAGCAGGCGAGCAGTTGGCACGCCGACATCGGCCAGTGGATCCTGATTGTGCTGATCGTGCTGCACGTGGCGGCCATCGTGTTCTACAAGCTGCGCAAGGGCAAAAGCCTGGTGCTGCCGATGATCGTGGGCGACAAGGAATTGCCGGCCGGCACGCCGGCCAGCGCCGACGGCTGGCGCCAGCGCCTGCTGGCATTGGCGCTGCTGGTGGCAAGCTGGGCTTTTGCAGGGTGGGTCTGGAGCCGGGGCGGCTGAGCCGATGAATGACAGCGGCCCCCAGATAGAGATCGTGGCGGCTGAAACCGCGACGCAACTGCAGGTCACGCGCGAGCTGATGCGCGAATACGGCGGGTCTCTGGGCGTGGACCTGTGCTTCCAGAATTTCGACGCCGAACTGGCCGGCCTGCCGGGCGAATACACGGCGCCAGCCGGTGCTTTGCTGCTTGCCCTGGTGGACGGCGCGCCGGCGGGCTGCGTGGCGATGCGGCCGCTGCCGGAATCGGACCACATCAACGCCTGCGAGATGAAGCGCCTGTACGTGCGGCGCGCGTTCCGCAAGTTCGGCCTGGGGCGGCTGCTGGCCCAACAGCTGATGGACCTGGCCACACAGGCCGGGCACAGCTGCATGTTGCTGGACACGCTGGACGACATGGAGGCCGCGCGCGGCCTGTACACCACGCTGGGTTTCTACGAAGTGCCGCCCTACTACTTCAACCCCATCCCCGGTGCGCACTACCTCAAGGCGGACCTGGACGCACCCGGGACACGCTGGTAAACCCGGCTGGTAAGACCCGGCCGGCGCGGCACCGGCCTTGGGGCATGATCGCTGCACGATCCTTGCACCCACGGACCTCACGGAGACCATCATCACAGCATCCCTGGAACTGCGTGCCGGCGACTTGCGCCTGGCCTTGCGCCCCGACCTTGGCGGCTCCATTGCCGGTCTGTGGCTGGCCGACACCGCGGTGCTGCGCAGCACCGAACCGGCCGAACTGGCGACCTCGCGCCTGTCCGCCTGCTACGCGCTGGTGCCGTACTCCAACCGCCTGGGCTACCGTCGTTTCCGCTGGCTGGGGCAAGACCACACCACGGCGGCCAACTTCGGCGACAACCCGCACAGCGTGCACGGCGTGGCCTGGCAGCGGCCCTGGGCCGTGGTCAGCAGCAGTGCCACTCAGGCTGAACTGCAATACAGCCACACACCCGACGAGCACTGGCCCTTTGCCTTCACCGTGCGCCAGCGTTTTGTGCTGACGGCCGACGCGCTGGAAGTGCACCTGGCCTTCACCAACCAGCACACACAGACCCAACCCGTGGGCCTGGGCTGGCACCCGTACTTCCCCAAGCGCCAGCGCAGCCGGCTGCACATTGAGCTGTCAGACCGTTGGGAAAGTGACGCCAGCGGCCTGCCCACGCGCCATGTGCCGCAGCCCGGCATTGACGGTGACGTGTCGCACCTGGCCTTTGACAACACCTTCAGCGGTTGGAAGGGCCCGGCGCGCATCCGCGACGAGAAGCTGTCCCTGCGCCTGACCTCATCCGCCCCCTACCTGGTCGTCTTCACGCCCGACACCAAGCCCTACTACTGCGTGGAGCCGGTGAC
>JANOAM010000132.1:0-2524 GCA_031411215.1 Betaproteobacteria bacterium | reverse complement strand
TCCGGCCCCTGCATCGCGTCATAGGACGCGGCCAGATCGGCGGCACTGCGGGCAAAGGGGCCCAGGTGGTCCAGGCTGTGCACAAAGGGGTAGCTGCCGGCGCGGGACAGGCGGCCGTAGGTGGGCTTCAGGCCGAACACGCCGCACAGCGAAGACGGCACGCGGATGGAGCCGTTGGTGTCCGAGCCCAGGGTCATCTGCACCTGGCCCGCGGCCACGGCGGCCGCGGAGCCACCGGAAGAGCCGCCGCTGATGCGTGACAGGTCATGCGGGTTGTGTGTGGGGCCTTCGTGGCTGTTTTCGGTGGTGAAGCCGTAGGCGTACTCGTCCATGTTGAGCGCGCCCACGCAGACGGCGCCCGCAGCTTCCAGGCGGCGCACCAGCACGGCGTCGCGTGTGGCCGGTGCCGTGTCGCGCTCGATCTTGCTGCCGGCCAGCGTGGTGATGCCCTGCAGGTCGAACAGGTTCTTGACGGCGAAGGGCATGCCGCGCAGCGGCAGGGTGTCGTCGCTGGCGTCCACGGCGGCGGCCTTGGCCAATGCACGTTCGGCCAGCACGGCGGTGAAGGCGTTGACGCGCTGGTCGGTGGCCGCGATGCGCGCCAGCGCGGCCTTGACCTGGTGAGTTGCGCCAAGCGCGCTCATGGCGCCAAGTCCTCTGGCGCAACGGGCGTGAAGACGTTGCCCGATTCGTCGGCCGGTGTCAGCCGCATGCTCATCACCAGGTCCGCCATGCCGGCCGCCAGTTGCACGAAGCGCTTCACGCCAGGCTGGTACTCGGGCGCGATGGGCAGGCCCAGCAGCGCGGCCTGTTGTTCGATGAAGGCGTCGAAGTCCATGGTTCAGGACGCCTTGCTGGCGCTGGCCAGGAAAGCGCGCCAGCCGCCGAAGCTGCTGATGTCGCGCGCGCACTGCAGCGCGATGCCTTCGCACAGGAAGCCATGCACCAGACTGCCGTCGGCCAATTCCAGCGTGCCCAGGCCCAGCGGCTGCGGGACCAGGGCCAGGAAGGAGCCGACCTTGTCCACCGGCATGTCCCACACTTCGACAGTCAGGCTCACGCCACCTTCGGCCACGCGCTGCATCCCGGGCTTGGCCGGCGTGGTGCCGGGCAGGGCGTAGAGGCGGTACTTGGACGCTGTCTGCGTGGCCTGGCGCAGCACCGCGCCGCGCTCCAGCAACTGGCCGTTGAGTGGCAGGCCGGACAGGTGGGCGCCGACAACCGCCAGCGGCATCGTGGTTTGGGCAGCTGGCCAGCGCAGTGGATCCGTGGCGGTCGATGCGGGCCGGCCGGTGGCACCCAGCGGCAGCGCGGTCGCGGCTTGCCAGGTCTGGCCCCAGCGTGCGAGTGCGGCGTCGCTGTGGGCCGGCCCAATGAAGGTGACACCGAAGGGCAGGCCTTCAGCCGCGTGGCCGCTGGGCAGCGCCAGCGCGGCCCAGCCCAGCAGGTTGACGAAGTTGGTGTAGGTGCCCAGCAGCGCGTTGGCACCCACGGGGTCGGCTGCCAGGTCGGCAAAGCTGGGGTGGCGCGGTGCCGTGGGCACCATCAGCAGGTCCACGTCCTGCCACAGGGCGGACAGCTTCTGACGCGCCGCCTGCAGCGTGTAGTGCGCACGGAAGCTGTCAACAGCTGAGAACTGGCGCGCCTTGGCGATGACGGCGGCCACGGTGGGGTCCAGCGCGCCGGAGTCGTTGTCCAGCAGGGTCTGCACGGTGGCGTAGCGCTCGGCGACCCAGGGGCCTTCGTAGAGCAGGCGGGCGACCTCGTGCAGGGGCTCGAAGTCGAGTTCGATGGGTTCGGCGTTGAGGGGCGCCAGCCGCGACAGCGCCTCAGTCCAGGCGCTGTCGTAACCCTGCGCGCTGTCCAGCACCGGCGCACGCGGCACGCCAACGCGAAGCTTGGCCGGCAAGCGTGCAGGGCCGCGGGCGAACTGGCTGTAGGCGTCGGCGGCGTCCGGGCCTTCCAACAGCGCCAGCACGGTGGCCGCGTCTTCCACCGTCAGCGCAAAGACCGATACGCAGTCGATGCTGCGACAGGCCGGCAGCACGCCCGCTGTGCTGATGCGGCCCGGCGTGGGCTTGATGCCCACCAACTGGTTGAAGCCGGCTGGCACACGGCCGGAGCCGGCGGTGTCGGTGCCCAGCGAGAACACCACTTCGCCGGCAGCCACGGTCACGGCCGACCCCGAACTGGAGCCGCCGCTGACACGGTCCGCTGCAAAGCAGCTGGCCGGCGCGCCATAGGGTGACCTTGTGCCGACCAGGCCGGTCGCGAACTGGTCGAGGTTGGTCTTGCCCATGCACACCGCACCGGCGGCCTGCAGCTTCGCCACCGCCGTCGCGCTGGCGCTCGCCTCGTAGGCGAACGCGGGGCAGGCGGCGGTGGTCGGCAGCCCGGCCACGTCGATGTTGTCCTTGACGGCGAACGGCACGCCGAACAAGGGCAGCGCGCGTTGCACCGCAGCCCGGTCGGGCAGCGCGGCGGCGCGCCGTTCGATCGCCAGCGCCTGCTGCGCCACGTGGGC
>JANOAM010000131.1:0-13699 GCA_031411215.1 Betaproteobacteria bacterium | reverse complement strand
GGGCCCGGCGCAAGACGGCGACCGTCTGCGCTTGCGTGTGATGCGGCAGACGGGCGGCGGTGAGACCAGCTTCGGCATCGACGACATGGGCACGGGCTTCCGCCACGACACCGGCTTCGTCAACCAGGTGGGCGTGCGTCGGCTGGAGGCCTTCCAGAGCTTCGGCTGGCAGAGCGTGGGGCCGTTCAACGAGATCTACATCAACGCCGACGCTTACCAGGTGCGTGACCGGGTAAGCGGGGCCGTGGTGCAGGAGGTGCTGCGCCCGGGCCTGTGGTTCACCGCGGCCAGCAACCTGGAGGCCTACCTCAACGTCTTTGGCCATGCACGCACACGCACCTCGGCCCGCGCCCAAGCCTTGTCCGAGCGCTACCTGAACGCCGGCCTGGTGATGACACCTGCCACCTGGTTCCCGCTGGTCGACACCTCACTGGACATCGGCCAGCTGGCCGACTCCGCGGCCGGCCCGCTGGTGGACGGCACGCCCCAGGGCCTGGTGCGGCGCGGTGGCCGCTTCAACCTCAGCGCCAAGCTGCGGCCGCTGCCAGCGCTGGAACTGGAGCCGCGCCTGAACACCGCGTGGCTGCAGCGTGAAGGCGCGCTGACCTACCGCGAAAGTGTGCAGCAGTGGCTGGCCGTGTGGCACTTCAACGCGCGCCACAACCTGCGCGCCATCGTGCAGCGCAGCGTGCTGGACCGGCGGGCAGAACCGGGTGTGGGCGCGGCGGATGGCCTGAACCGCACGGAGTCCCTGACCTACGCCTTCCGCCACACCGCGGGCACACGCCTGTACGTGGGTGCCACGCGCACACGGCAGGGCCGCAACGCGCCGCAAGGCCACACGGAAGTCTTCGTCAAGCTGCAAGTGGATGCTGACGACATCCGGTCCCTGCATCCTTGATGCGGGTCAAGGTGGTGCGGCGGGCGCTGCGTAGAGTGGTCACCATCGACGCGGGCGTTCCCGCGGCCACCGGTCGCATCCCATGTACCAGCACCTCCTTGTCCCCCTGGACGGCAGCGAACTGTCCGAACGCGCAGCGCAGAGCAGCCTGGCGCTGGCGAGCAAGCTGGGCGCCCGCATCACCGCCTTCGTGGCTGAGCCGCTGCCGCCGCTGCCGCACATGGGCAGCCACCCCGGCACCTATGCACGCGAGGCCGACGAGCACCTGGCCCGCACTGACGCCCATGCGCATGAGGTGCTGGGCCGCTTCAAGGCCCAGGCCGAAGAGGCCGGTGTGCCCTTCGAGGGCCGCTTCACACGCACCGACGCGGTGGACGATGCCATTGTCAACATCGCGGTTGAGGCGGGCTGCGACCTGATCGTGATGGTCACGCATGGACGTGGCGCCTTCGGTGAACTGCTCTTCGGGTCGCACACCAAGAACGTGATCGCGCGCAGCAAGCTGCCGCTGCTGGTGCTGCATTGAGTGCGATGGCCGTAGATCCGGCTGCGTGGCCGCATGTAGACCCGTCCTTGGCCAGCCGGCTGGCGGCCAGTGGCTTGAAACCGCTGCGCCTGGCCGGCCGCACCCTGCTGCCTGTGGTGCAGGGCGGCATGGGCGTGGGCGTGTCGGCGCATGGCCTGGCCGGCGCGGTGGCGCATGAAGGTGGCGTGGGCACGCTGTCCAGCGTGGACCTGCGCCGCCACCACCCGGACCTGATGGAACGCACACGCGGCCTGGACATGGCACACCCTGCGCAAGCGCGGCGCCTGATCGACGAGGCCAACCTGGAAGCGCTTGCACGCGAGGTGGCGCGCGCGCGTGCGGGCGCGCAGGGCCGCGGCCTCATCGCCATCAATGTGATGCGCGCGGTCAGCGCCTATGCCGCGTCGGTCAAGCGTGCCCTGGAAGCCGGCGTGGACGCGGTGGTGGTCGGCGCGGGCCTGCCGCTGGACCTGCCGGACCTGGCGCAGGACCACCCCCACGTGGCGCTCATCCCCATCCTCAGCGACGCGCGCGGTGTGCAACTGATCGTCAAGAAGTGGGAACGCAAGAAGCGCCTGCCCGACGCCATCGTCATCGAGCACCCACGCCTGGCCGGCGGCCACCTGGGTGCGGCCAAGGTGGCGGATCTGAATGACACCCGCTTCGACTTTGAGAACGTCATCCCGCAGTCGCTGGCCTTCTTGCGCAGTGCGGGCATTGAGAAGGAGATTCCGCTCATCGCCGCCGGAGGCATTCGCAGCTTTGAAGACATCGTGCGCGTGCAGGCCCTGGGTGCAGCCGCGGTGCAACTGGGCACGCCCTTTGCCGTGACGTCTGAATGCGACGCGCACCCGGAATTCAAACGTGTGCTGGCCGAGGCGCGCGACGAGGACATGGTCGAATTCACCAGCGTGGCCGGCCTGCCGGCGCGCGCGGTGGGCACCACCTGGTTGCGCAACTACCTCAAGATCGAAGACAAGCTGCAGGCCGTGGCCCATGCCAAGGCACGTTGCACCAAGGCCTTCGACTGCCTGGCGCAATGTGGCCTGCGCGACGGGCTCCAGGGCTGGGGCCAGTTCTGCATCGACAACCAATTGGCCGCTGCCCTGCGTGGCGACGTCAAGAAGGGCCTGTTCTTCCGCGGCGCGGGCGCCTTGCCTTTTGGCGCGCAGATCAAGAGCGTGCGCGAGTTGCTGGACCGCCTGCTGACCCCCGCCGCGCTGCTGCCGGCATAGGATTTCCAGGGCCGCGCCCTCGTGGGTGCAGGCCGCAGCGGCGCACTCACTACTCATCACATCCATGAAGACACAGGACGTTGGCACCACCCCGCACGTGGCAACCTTGAAGGCCCAACCGATCAGCGCCGAAGTGCTGGCCGAAAAGTACGCCAAGGGCGACGAGCGCAGCGTGGCCGACGTGCACCGACGCGTCGCTCGCGCGCTGGCAGCCGTTGAGGCGCCGGAGCAGCGTGCCCCCTGGCAGGCGCGTTTCGAAGCGGCCCTGGCCGGTGGCTTCATTCCCGCCGGGCGCATCCAGTCCGCGGCCGGCACACCGCTGGCGGCCACGCTGATCAACTGCTTCGTGCAGCCGGTGGGTGACAGCATCGCCAGCAGTGAAGAAGGTCACCCCGGCATCTACACCGCACTCACCGAGGCGGCCGAGACCATGCGCCGCGGTGGTGGCGTGGGCTACGACTTCAGCCGCATCCGACCGCGTGGCGCGTGGGTCGGTGCCACGCAGAGCCATGCCTCGGGCCCGGTGAGCTACATGCGGGTGTTCGACCGTTCCTGTGAGACGGTGGAATCCGCCGGTGCGCGCCGCGGCGCACAGATGGGCGTGCTGCGCTGCGACCACCCGGACATCGAGGACTTCATCCACGCCAAGGACCACGGCGACCTGAAGAACTTCAACCTCTCGGTGGGCATCACCGACGACTTCATGCAAGCCGTGGTCGACGGCACCGAGATCGAACTGGTGCACCGCGCCGAGCCCGGCCAGGCACAGAAAGACGCCGGGGCCCACCCGCGCAAGGACGCACGCGCAGCGCCCGACGGCACGCAGACCTGGGTCTACCGCCGCGTGCCTGCACGCACGCTGTGGGACCAGATCGTGCGGTCCACGTATGACCATGCCGAACCCGGCGTGCTGTTCCTGGACGCCATCAACCGCGACAACAACCTGGCGTACTGCGAACACATCAGCGCCACCAACCCCTGCGCCGAACAGCCGTTGCCGCCCTATGGCTGCTGCTGCCTGGGCTCCATCGACCTGACGCGATTCGTGCGCCAGCCTTTCGAGCCCGGCGCGCACTTTGACGAAGCGGCGTTCATCGCTGTGGCACAGGTGGCAGTGCGCATGCTGGACAACGTGCTGGACACCACCGTCTGGCCCTTGCCGCAGCAGCAGGAGGAAGCGCGCCGCAAACGCCGCGTCGGGCTGGGCTTCACGGGCCTGGGAAACGCATTGGTGATGCTGAACCTGCGCTACGACAGAGAAGATGCACGCATGCAGGCCGCCCGCATGGCCGAAGTGCTGCGCGACGCGGCCTATGCCGCGTCCGCCGGTCTGGCGCAGGAGCGTGGCGCCTTCCCGCTCTTCAACGCCGACCTGCTGCTGGCCGGCAACAGCTTCGCATCACGCCTGCCCGCGGCCTTGCGTGAGCGCATCCGTGCGCAGGGCCTGCGCAATTCGCACCTGCTGTCCATCGCACCCACCGGCACCATCAGTCTGGCCTTTGCCGACAACGCCAGCAACGGCATCGAGCCCGCCTTCAGCTGGACCTACACACGCAAGAAGCGGCTGCCCGACGGTGGAAAGGGCGGCGGCTTCAAGGAATACGCGGTGGAGGACCATGCTTGGCGGCTGTTCCGCCACCTGAAAGGTGCGGACGCAGCGCTGACGCCCGCCTTTGTCACCGCGCTGGAGATGAGCGCCCAGGCCCACGCGGCCATGGTGGCGGCCGTGGCGCCCTATGTGGACAGCGCCATCAGCAAGACCGTCAACGTGCCGGTGGACTACCCCTATGAGGACTTCCAGGACCTCTACGCCCAGGCTTGGCGCGCTGGCCTGAAGGGCCTGGCCACCTACCGGCCCAACGCGGTGCTGGGCTCGGTGCTCAGCGTGGCACCACAACCCAAGCCGGCCACGCCCGTGCCGCCCGATCCCGGGCACCTGGCGGGCCATGGCGCCAACGAACGCCTGGCCGTGGAGCGCCTGCCCGACGCGGTGCTGGACAGCCTGCGCTGGCCCGGCCGCCCGCAACTGCCCGGTGGCAACGTGGCCTGGACCTTCATGGTGCAGCACCCCTTCGGCGACTTTGCGCTGTTTGTCGGCGAAGAGGGCACGCCGCCGCTGCCGTTTGAAGTGTGGGTCAACGGCGCTGAGCAGCCGCGTGGACTGGGGGCGCTGGCCAAGACCCTGTCGATGGATCTGCGCACCAAGGACGCCGCCTGGCTGCGCCTGAAGCTGGACGCGCTGGCCACGGTGGCCGAAGAGCGTGCCTTCGAGATGCCCTTCCCACCCGACGGCCAGAGCCGTCCTTTCCCTGGCGTGGTGGCCGCCATGGCCGCCGTGTTGCGCTACCGCTGCGAACAACTCGGCGCATTGGCAGAAGGTGGCCCCACGCCGGTCGTCAACGCGCTCTTCAGCCGTGATGAGCCACGCACCGGCACCAGCGGCACCTTGGCCTGGGCCGTGGACGTGGACAACCCCACCACCGGTGAGCGTTTCACCTTGACGATGAAGGAAGTGACCTTGCCCACGCCGGGCGGCGGCACCGTCACACGGCCCTGCGCGCTGGGGCTGTCAGGCAACTACCCGCGTGCGCTGGACGGCCTGGTGCGTGCGCTGAGCCTGGACATGCGTGTGGTGGACCCGGCCTGGATCGGCATGAAGCTGCGCAAGCTGCTGAACTACGCGGAGCCGCTGGGCCACTTCATGGCTTTTGTCCCCACGGTCGTGCCGGGGCAGCGACGTCAGCGGACCTGGCCCTCCACCGTGGCCTACCTGGCGCGGCTCATCATCCACCGCTACGCCATGCTGGGCGTGCTGGACGAAGACGGCCAGCCGCTGCAGAACATGGGCGTGCTGGCCCTGCCCGGCGCGCGCGCGCAGGGGACGGCGACGCAGGCGATGTCGGCGCCGGTGATGGCAGGCAAGCCGTGCCCGGACTGCGGCCAGTCCACGCTGATCCACAAGGACGGCTGCGACTTCTGCACCAGCTGTGGCTACGTCGGTACCTGCGGCTGAAGACGGGCTGCGGCCCTTGCCCTGCGCTGACGCGGGTGAGAGCATCGGGTCATACCCCACCACAGGAGAGCCCGATGGCCAAAGCGATGTTTGATGCCGATGCCCTGATCGACATGTTCGAGAACGCCTCTGCCAAGCAGGGCGCGCAACTGAAGCAGGCCACCAGCCAGGCCGTGTTGACGGCCTTGCAAGGGCGCGAACTGTCGCTGAAGAACATACGCGGCGCACTGAAGCAGGTGGCCGAGGCCGCCAGTGCCGGCGTGGCCAAGAACCTGACGGCCGGTGTGGACCCGGAAGCGTTGCTGGAAAAAGCCGTGGCCGGCATGGACGAGGCCATGCTCAAGGCCGTGGAAGCCAACCGCACGGCGCTGACCACGCTGGCCGCCCAGGGCGCGGACCTGCGCGACAAACACCTGCAGAAGGCGATGGACGACCTGGAAAAGATGGAAGACAGCCTCTTCGCCGCTGTCAAGAAGGCGGCCGACGGTGCGGGCGCACCCATGGCCGGCGCCTGGGGTCCCATCCTGGAAAAGATGCAGGCCGGCGGCACGCTGTCCGGCAACCAGGCCGCGGCCACGGCCGAGCAGATGGCGGCGCAGATGCAGTCCACCCTGCGCACCACGCGCGCGGCGTCCATGAAGGCCGCGCAGGCCCTGGCTGAAAGCTACACCGCCATGGTCAGCGGCGTGCTGCTGGGCATGAGCGAAGCGCTGCAGTCCGGCGGCGCGGCCAAGAAGGCCAAGGGCAAGTAAGCGAGCCGCCCGTCAAGCGGGCACCCACCCATCGGCGGCACGGGTTGCCGCCGATGCCCGCGCCGGGGGCAGCGGCCTACACTGCCGCGCCATGAAACCAGTCGTCATCTCCGGCACCGGGCTGTACCAGCCGCCGCACGTCATCACCAACGCCGAGCTGGTGCTGTCCTACAACGCCTACGCGGACCTGCAGAACAACCGTCACGCACTGGCCATTGCAGCCGGTGACCGGCCGGCCCTGACGCATTCCAGCGTCGAGTTCATTGAAAAGGCTTCAGGCATCAAACAGCGCTACGTCATTGAAAAAGACGGCGTGCTGGACCCCACGCGCATGCGCCCGAAGTTCGCGCCGCGCGCCGACGACCAATTGAGCCTGATGGCCGAGATTGCGGCGGATGCGGGCCGCAAGGCGCTGGCCGCCGCCGGCAAGCAGGCGTCTGACGTGGACGGTGTGCTCTGCGCCGCCGCCAACATGCAGCGCGCCTACCCGGCCATGGCTTGCGAGATCCAGGCCGCCTTGGGTTGTGGGGGTTATGGCTTCGACATGAACGTGGCCTGCTCCAGCGCCACCTTCGCCATCGAACAGGCCGTCAACGCCGTGCGCACGGGCAGTGCCAAGTGTGTGCTGGTGGTCAACCCCGAAATCACATCAGCCCACCTGGAATGGCGTGACCGTGACTGCCACTTCATCTTCGGCGATGTCTGCACGGCCGTGGTCGTTGAAGCCGCCGACACCGCCACCAGCAACGACTGCTGGGAAGTGTTGGGCACCAAGCTGCTCACGCAGTTCAGCAACAACATCCGCAACAACGCGGGTTTCCTGAACCGCTGCGAAGACACCGACCCCGACGCGCGCGACAAGACCTTCATGCAGGAAGGCCGCAAGGTGTTCAAGGAAGTCGTGCCCATGGCCGCGGCGCACATCGAAGCGCACCTGCACAGTCTGGGCTTTGAAGCGACGCAGGTGCGCCGCTTCTGGCTGCACCAGGCCAACCTGGGCATGAACCAGTTCGTGATGAAGAAGCTGGTGGGCCGGGACGTCGGCGACGACCTGGCGCCCATCATCCTGAGCGAATACGCCAACACCGCCAGCGCCGGCAGCATCATCGCCTTCCACCATCACCACGCCGATTTGCTGGCCGGGCAGGTGGGCGTGATCTGCAGCTTCGGCGCGGGCTATTCGATAGGCAGCGTGGTCATCCGCCGGTTGTAGGCGAGCTCACCACACACGGACAGGGTCGGCCGCCACCATGGCGTCGCCGGCCTTGCAGCCAAAGGCCTGCGCAAAGGCCGGCATCTGGCTCATGGGCGCCAGCACACGCCAGCGGCCGGGCGAATGGCCGTCGGTGCGCAGCTGGTCCTCCAGCGCTTCGATGCGCATCTTGCTGCGCCAGATGACGGCGTTGGCCGTGAAGTAGCGCTGCTCGGGCGTCAACCCGTCCACCAGGGGCGGCGCCTTTCCGGCGTCACGCTGGCGCTTCAGCGCAATCTGCAACGCGTCATAGGCGATCTGCAGGCCACCCAGGTCGGAGATGTTTTCGCCCAGCGTCAGCTGGCCGTTGATGCGCACGCCAGGTACAGGCTCAAAGCCGCCGTAGAGCTTCACCACGCGGTCGGCACGCGCTTTGTAGGCGGCGGCGTCAGCCGCGGTCCACCAGTCCTTGAGGTTGCCCACGCTGTCGAACTGGCGGCCGCGGTCGTCAAAGTGGTGGGTGATCTCGTGGCCGATCACCATGCCGATAGCACCGTAGTTGCTGGCGTCGTCGGCGCTGGCGTCAAAGAAGGGCGGTTGCAGGATGGCGGCCGGGAAGGTGATCTGGTTGCCGCCGCCCGCAAACGCGTTGACGATGTGCGGGCTGGTGGTCCAGCGCAACCGGTCCACCGGCTTGCCCAGGTCGCCCACACGTTGTGCGGCGGCCCAGGCGTTGACGGCCAGCAGGTTGCCCATGAAGTCGCCGGCCTTCAGCACCAGGCCGTCGTAAGTCTTCCAGCGCGCCGGCCCACCGATCTTGGCCACCATGGCGTCCAGCTTCTGCACGGCGGCGATCTTGGTGGCCGGGCTCATCCAGTCCAGCCCCTGGATGCGCAAGCGCATGGCGACGCGGATGTCTTCCACCATGGCCTGCGCACGTTGCCGCGCCAGCGGCGAGAAAGCCTTGCTGACGAAGACCTCACCCAGCGTTTCGCCCAGCGGCTCACCGCCCGTGCGTCCGCCAATGGCTATGGCCACGTGTTCATGGCGCGGCAGCGGCGACTTCAAGCCGCGCACGGCGCCCTGGTTGTAGTCAAAGGACGCCTGCACCAGTGCCTGGGGACCCAGGTCGGCGACACGGTCCAGCAGGCGCATGCGCAAGTAGGTGCGCCAACTGCTCAAGGGCTCGGTCTGCGCCATCTGCGCCACTACCGCGGCAAAACGCGGCTGGCCCACCACCAGGCGCAACGTGGCCACGCCGTCGGCACGGCCGGTGTAGGCGGCCAGGAAGGCGGCCCAGTCCAGGCCCGGCGCGGCAGCCTGCAGGCCCGCAGCGCCCATGGGGTTGTACTGGGCCACCGGGTCACGCCGTTCGGCGCGTGCCAGCGCGGCGGCGGCCAGCTTGGCCTCAAAGGCGAGCAGCGTGTCCACGGTGGCGCTGTCGCTGGTGGCACCGCTGGCGGCCAGCAATTGGCCGGCGTAGCGGCGGTAGGCCGCCTGCAAGCGTGTGGCGTGTTCGTCGCTGCGTGTGTAGTCGTCACGGTCCGGCAGGCCCAGGCCGGCCTGCTGCAGGTTCAGCACGTAGCGCGTGGTGTCCTTGGCGTCCGTGCCGATGAAGGGCGCCATGGGCGCCAGCACCTGCAGCCGCGCCAGGTCACCCAACAAGGCGGGTAGGTTGTCTCGCGTGACGCTGTCAACGCGCGCCAGCCAGGGCTTCAGGGTGGTCAGGCCCTGGCGTTCGATGGTGGCTTCATCCAAGCCGTTGGCGTAGTAGGTGGCCAAAAGGCGCAGGCCTGGCGTTTTCTGCAGTTCGGGCCTGGCGACCAGTTCGCCCACAGCGTCGGCGATGAGCCGGTCGGCGTCAAAGCGCAGGGTCATGAAGCTGCCGATGCGCGCGCGGTTGGCAGCCAGATCGTTGCTGGCGTTCCAGCGGCCGTTGACGTGGTCGTCGAAGTCGGTGCAGGCGGCGGGCGCCGTCGAGGCCGAGGTCTGGGCCAGGGCCGGCAAGGCCAGGGACAGGGACAGGACGACGGCGAGGGCGAGGGCGGCGGGGTGCGGTGTCTTCATGCCGCCACGATAGCGGGCTGCGCGTGGGAGCGCCGGGCCTATGGGCATGGCCAAGGCGGGAAGCAGGGCTCGCTCGACGTGGTGGGTGTCAGGCGGCCAGTCGCAGAACTTCGGGTGGCGACCGTTGGTGCCACTCGGCACCGCTCAGGCCTTTACTTCGACGACCTGTTCGAAGCCACCAAAGATCATTCGCTTGCCGTCGAAGGGCATGGGCGGATTGCCGGGTGTGGATGGGTCTGCTCGATGAACTTCTGCTCGTTGGCCGTGGGAACCGCAATCACGAAACTGTCGATGCAGGACATGCCTTCACTCCTGTTGGTTGACCGATCGGCGCACCGGCTTGAGCGCGCCTCGCGGCTTGTCGACGAACAGCTTCCTGGCGCCGACTCTTCGGCATCGCGCCCTGTGCCCACAGATACACTGCGGCGCTCAGACAGCAAGTCACCGGGAGAGGGACGCTTCGATGCCGATGTCGATGACCAGGCGGGCTACCGTCACGGTGCTGCTCGCCGGCGCTTTTGGCGGCGCCTTGTATTTCGCATTGCGCGGGCAGAAGCAGGAGCTGCTGGAGCGCGAACAAGCGGCCGAAGCCGCTGCGGTGACGCCGCTGTCGGGCGTGATCTCGCTCGATGTCGAGCCTTTCTTCAAGGACCCGCGCGTCATCAAGGTGCTGAACGCCAAGCGCCTGCCAGTCAACGTGGTGCGCGTCGGCAGTCGCGAAATGGCGGCCAAGGTCGTGGCCGGCGCAGCGCCGGATTTCTTGTTCCCTTCCGGCGTGGTGGCCGCCAACCAGGTGGTCGACGCCGCGCGCAAGGCCAACATCGCCGCGGCCCAGGTGTCGCCGTTCTTCACGCCGATGGTCATCGCTTCGTGGGAGCCGATCGCCAAGATCCTGGTCGCCAACGGCATGGCCAAGGCGATGGCGCCCAAGGTCTACGGCGTCGACATGGCCAAGCTCACCCAGGCCATGCTGGCCAAGGCGCGGTGGAAGGACCTGAAGGACAGCGGCGGCTACGACGTCGGCCGCAGCGTGCTGGTCTCGACCACCGACTTGCGGCGTAGCAATTCGGGCGCGATGTACCTGGCGCTGACCAGCAGCGCACTCACCGGCGACGTGCTGAGCAGCCATGCACAAGCGCAGCAGACCGCCGTCAAGCTGGCCGAACTCTTCAAGCGCCAGGGCTACCAGGAAAACTACGTCAACGGCAACTTCGACGACTATGTCGCCATCGGCATAGGCAAGACGCCGATGGCCTTCATCTACGAGAACCAGCTGGTCGCCTACGCGCTCAACAAGAAGGGCGTGGGCGCCGACATGGTGCTGCTGTACCCGCTGCCGACCATCGTCAACAAGGTGGTCTACGTCTCGCTGAATGAACGCGCCAAGGCCTTGGGCGAACTGCTGGCCAACAACGCAGAACTGCAGGGCATCGCGGTCGAATACGGTTTCCGCATCGCCGACACCGAACGTTTCACCAGCGCCGTGAAGGCCACCGGGCTGGCGGTGGAGCCGCGCATCACGCAGGTGGTGGATCCACCTTCGTTCGAGATCATGGCCGAGATGATCGACACGGTGGCCAAGGAGATGGCGCAATGATGAAGCGGCGGGTCGGGTTGGCGTTGGCGTTGTGGGCGGCGGCCCTGCTGCTGGCGGCCTGTGGCAAGAAAGAAGCCCCGCCACCACCGCCACCACCGCTGACATCGGCCCTGCCGGTGCCCGAATTCACGGTGCTGGCCACCAGCGACCTGCGCGACGTGCAGCCGCTGGAAGAGATGGTGCTCAAGGCCACCGGCGTCAAGCTGCGTTTCCGTTTCGGCGGCACGATGGAAAGCACCGAGGCGGTGTTGAATGGCGAAGCCAAGGCCGACGCCGCCTGGTTCGCCAACGCCAAGTACCTGCTCAGCAGCCCGCAGGGCCAGGGCCGCGTGAAGCTGCAGGAAAAGATCATGCTGTCGCCGATCGCCATCGGCGTCAGCGAAAGCGACGCGCGCAAGTACGGTTGGGACAAGCCGGACCTGAAGCTGACCTGGAAGGACATCGCCAACGCCGCCAAGGCCGGCAAGCTGAGCTACGCCTTGTCCAACCCGGCCACTTCGAACCAGGGCTTCATGGCGTTGATGGGCGTGGTCGCCGCGGCCAGCGGCAAGGCCGAGGCATTGGCCGCGGCCGATGTCGACCGCAGCGCGATTGCCGACTTCCTCAAGGGCTACAAACTGCCCGGCGACAACAGCACCTATCTGTCGGAGCAGTTCATCCTGCAGCAGGGCACGCGTGTCAACGCTTTCATCAATTACGAAAGCTGGCTGCTGAGCCTGAACGCCAGCGGCAAGCTGCGCGAGAAGCTGACCCTGGTCTACCCGTTCGAAGGCGTCAGCACGGCCGACTACCCGTTCATGCTGCTCGACGAAGCGCGCCGCGCCGACTACCAGAAGGTGGTGGAGTACCTGAAGGGTGAAGCCGCGCAGACCTGGTTGGCCCGGCAGACCTTGCGCCGGCCGATCAACCAGAGCGTCAGCGCCAAGGTCGAAGACCTGTTGCCGCGCCAGGGCCTGCAGATCGAGCTGCCGTTTTCACCGGACCGCGCGCTGGCCGACGGCCTGATCGCCGCGTACCTGAACGAGTTCCGCACGCCGATTGCTTCGACTTTCGTGCTCGACACCAGCGGCAGCATGCAGGGCGCACGCCGCCAGCAACTGGTCCAGGCGCTGCACTACATCGCCGGCGCCGACCCTTCGCTGACCGGCCGCATCGCACGTCTGACGCAGCGCGAGAAGCTGTGGTTCCAGCCGTTCAGCGACGGGCCCTACGGCTTGCGGGCGTTCCAGATGCCCGCCGTCGCCACCGCAGCGCGCGGCGTGGCCGAAGCGGCCGAGAGCGACGCCACGAAGCAGGTGCTGGCCGATGTGCGCAACACCGCAGAAGGCCTGCAGATGAAGGGCGGCACGGCGCTCTACGATGCCGTCTTCGTGGCGCTGAAGCACATGCTGGACGAACGCGAGAAGAACCCCGGCTACCAGTACTCGGTGGTCGCCTTCACCGACGGCGAAAGCAACCGTGGCCGCACGATTGAAGACTTCAAGCGCGACTATGCGACCCTGCCCGAAGATGTGAAGGGCATCCCGGTCTTCATGGTGCTGTTCGGCGAAGCCAATGAAGGCGCGCTGAAGGAACTGGTGAAGATCACCGGCGGCCGGGTCTTCGATGCCCGAAAGACGCCGCTCTACGGCGTCTTCAAGGACATCCGCGCCTACCAATGAACAAGCTTCTGCGGCTGGTGGCGTCGCCTGCCAACTGGTGCGGGTTGGGGCTGGCCAGCGTCGTGCTGGTGCTGAAGGCCATGGGACTGCTGGGCACGCTGGGCCTGGGCGTTGCGCTGCTCGGCTATGCGGCCGGCTTCGTGATCGGCGGTTTGTGGCTGGGCTTCCCGTCAAGCAAGGCGCCCGAATGGGAAGCGCTGCAGTTCAGCGACGAAGGCGACGCGCGCCAGGCGATGGAACGGGCGCTGGACGGCGTGCGCCGGCTCACCGAGTTCAACCCCGAGAACCGCATCCCGGCCAGCCTGCAAGCGCGTGTGATCGAACTCTGCCGCTCGCTCGATGGCCTGCTGCAGCAATGGGAGCGATCGCGCGGCACGCTGTCGCTGCAGGACAGTTTCCATGCCCGCCACATCGCCATCAGCTACCTGCCCGATGCGCTGAACACCTATCTGTCGATCCCGGTCGCCTTTGCGACCACCCAGGTGCTGGACAACGGCAAGACCGCGCAGGACACCTTCAAGGACACGCTGGCTGAGCTGGAGGCCAAGGTGCGCCAGCTCGGTGACGACCTGGCCTCACAGGACGCGCAGGCCTTCCTCATGCATTCGAAATTCCTGCACCAGAAGTTCGGCCCGCAAGGGCTGGATGCCCCCGCACTCAACCTCCCCAAGCCGGAGCGCAAATCCCCATGAGCGACGCCCCTTTCAAGCTCGAACCGCCCGAAGTCATCCACCCGGTGGCGCTGGAAACTGCGC
>JANOAM010000130.1:0-1799 GCA_031411215.1 Betaproteobacteria bacterium | reverse complement strand
TTTCCTGACGCAAAGCGCCTTCACGGGCCTGGCCCAAACACTCGCCTACCTGGCGCCCAGCATCTTCGTCTGGCTGGGCATGAACAAGGACGCGGTGGGCGGCAACCACATCCCGCAGGTCACGCTGTGGGCCTTCATCGTCGGTGCTTTCCTGTCGCTCAGCACCGTGTGGTGGAGCGTGCGCAAGGTGCCCGAGCTGCCGATGAGCGAGCCCGAAAAAGTCGAGTTGCGCGCGCGGCCAACAGGCGTGGCGGCCACCCTCGGCGACATCGCCGTGGCCTTCAAGGAAATGCCGCCCGTCATGCGCCGCCTGTGGTGGATGAAGCTCTTCCAGTGGTACGGAATGATGTGCTACTGGATCTACATCGTGCCGGCGCTGGCCAAGACCATGTTCAACACCGCCGACGCCAGCAGCAGCGGTTTCCGCGATGCCAGCCTGCTGAATGGTCAGATCGGCGGCTTCTACAACTTCGTCGCCTTCATCGCGGCTTTCGCGATGATTCCCGTGGTGCGCAAGCTGGGTCCGAAGACCGTCCACGCGCTGTGCCTCACGGCAGCGGCCGCTGGCATGTGGGCCATACCGGCCATCCACGACAAGACGCTGCTGTTCATCCCGATGCTGGGCGTGGGCCTGGCCTGGGCCAGCATCATGGGCAATCCGTATGTGCTGCTGGCCGGCAGCATCCCGCCCGAGCGGGCCGGCATCTACATGGGCATCTTCAACATGTTCATCGTCGTGCCCATGCTGATCCAGATGGTCACGCTACCGCTCATCTACCACTCGCTGCTCGGTGGCCAGCCCGACAACATCATTCGCCTGGCCGGCACGCTGCTGGCCTGTGCCGCCGTGGCTGTGCTCTTCGTCGACACGCGCAAAGCGCTTTCCGTTCCGTCACCCGCATGAAGAACCAGGTCCAACTGATCACCTACGTGGACCGCCTGGGCGGCGGCGGTCTGGCCGACCTCCAGGCGCTGCTGACGGGCCCGCTGCAAGGCGTGTTCGGCGGCGTGCACCTGCTGCCCTTCTTCAACCCCATCGACGGCGCCGACGCCGGCTTCGACCCCATCGACCACACCCAGGTCGATCCACGCCTGGGCGACTGGGCAGACATCCGCGCGCTGACGCAACACGTCGATGTGATGGGCGACGTCATCGTCAACCACATGTCCAGCGACTCGCCGCAGTTTCGCGACTACGCGCAGCACGGCTCGGCCTCGAAGTACGCCGGCCTGTTCCTGACGATGGACGCGGTGTTTCCGAAGGGCGCCACCGAACGCGACCTGCTGGCCGTCTACCGCCCGCGACCGGGCATGCCCTTCACGTTCACGACGCTGGCCAGCGGCGAACGCAAGATCCTGTGGACCACCTTCACGCCCACGCAGGTGGACATCGACGTCCACCACGAACAGGGTGCGGCCTACCTGCAAAGCATCCTGCAGGTCTTCGCCGACAACGGCATCCGCATGGTGCGGCTGGACGCCGTGGGCTACGCCATCAAGAAGGCCGGCGAGAGTTGTTTCATGATGCCCGAGACCTATGCCTTCATCGCCGCCTTCGCGGCGCAGGCAAAGGCGCTGGGCATCGAGGTGCTGGTCGAAATTCATTCGTATTACCAAAAGCAGATCGCCATCGCGCAGCAGGTGGACTGGGTCTACGACTTCGCCTTGCCGCCGCTGGTGCTGCACGCGCTGTTCTTCAAGACCGCCGAGCCGCTGAAGGCCTGGATCCGCGTGCGGCCGACGAACGCGCTGACGGTGCTGGACACCCACGACGGCATCGGCATCATCGACATCGGCGC
>JANOAM010000129.1:0-2572 GCA_031411215.1 Betaproteobacteria bacterium | reverse complement strand
CACCTGCTGCTGGCTTTCATTGGGGTGGCGTTCTGCCAGGCCCACCATGCAGGCCATGCCGCCGATCGTGTCCAGCACCGCCGAGATGACGCCCCCGTGCAGCCGGCCATAGACGAAGTGGCCGACCAGTTCCGGCCGCATGGCCAGGTGGGCACGTACATCACCGGGCTTCAGCGACAAGGTCTTCAGACCGAGGAACTGGTTGAAGCTGATCAGCCGGTCGTGCAGGTCGGCCATCGCAGCTTCCAGCTGCGCGTTCTCTTCGTCGGTGCGGGGGCGGCCCGGCGTGTTCGTCATGCCACCATCTTCAGACCCAGGCGTTCGCGGGCTTCGGTAGGCGATGCGATGGCACGGCCGGCACGGCGCGCACAAGCGGCCAACGCCTCGATCAACACGCCGTTGCCCGTCGCTCGTTCACCGCCCGGCAGGTAGAACGTGTCCTCCAGCCCCGTGCGCAGGTTGCCACCCAGATCAGCGGTCTTCTGGTGCACGGGCCAGATCTCGGCGCGGCCGATCAGCGTCGTCTGCCACACCGCGCCTTCGGGCGCGTAACGCGGCAGCAGCGCCAACAGGTCGCTGTCGCAGGGCATGCCGCTGGCCACGCCCATCACGAAGTTGACCTCGGGCACGCCGGCAAACATGCCGGCCTTCAGGTACATGGACACGCTGCGTAAAATGCCTACGTCAAAGCACTCGAACTCCGGGTGCGTGCCGCAAGCTTCCATCACATCCAGGAACTGCTTGACCTTGGCGACGGGGTTGTCAAACACCATGGGCGGCCAGGCCCATTCGCCGTTGTCCTTGATCTTCAGGTAGTTCAGCGTGCCCGCATTGCAGGCCGCGATCTCGGGCTTCACACGTTCCAGGCAGGCCTGCGGGCCGCTGATGTCCTTGCCCACCACACCGGTCGTTAGGTTGATGATGACGCCGGGGCAAGCCGCACGGATGGCGTTGCAGATTTGCGCAGCAACCTCGGGGTCCCAGCTGGGCATGTGGCCGAAGCCGGGCTCCTGGCTGCGCAGGTGCACATGCATGATGCTGGCGCCGGCGTTGAAGGCGTCGCGCGCTTCGGCCGCCATCTGTTCGGGCGTCACCGGCACGGGGTGTTGCTGCGGGTTGGTCAGCACGCCCGTGAGCGCGCAGGTGAGGATGGCTTTGTCGTTGGCACTCATTCGGCAATCTCCAATTCCACGAGAACCGCGCCTTTGGCAACGGACTGCTTGGCCACTGCATGCACGGCCTTCACCGTACCTGCGGCCGTGGCGCTGAGCCACATCTCCATCTTCATGGCTTCCACGCAGACCAGTTGCTGGCCTGCGGTCACCGTGTCACCCGGCTGAACGTTGACCTGGGCCACGACGCCAGCCACCGGCGCGCGGGCGCGGCGCGGGTCTGCCGTGTGGTCGGTGGCTGGGTAGGGCGAGGGCTCAGCGAAGCTGAAGGTCGCGCCGTGCAGCACCAGGTGCAGGCTGTCGCCATCGCGCAGCGCGATGGCTTGGCGCTGCACGCCGTCAATCAGCACCGTGGCGCGGTCGCCAGACCAGTCCAGCACGGTGACCTGTTCGTCCGGTGCACGCAGGGACCGCTTGGTGCCCTGGCATTCCAGCACCAGGTCGAAGCGGCTGACGCTGCGCGGGCGGCCACTGTCCGGGCCGGCCAGCAAGGCAGCCGCCATGCGCCAGGCCTCGTCGCCAGGCACGGGGCGTTGCAGCAACGGTTCGCCGCCCACCAGCCACTCGTCCAGGCGCGTGGTGGTCAGCTGCGCCGCGCTGAACTGCGGGTGGTTCACCAGGTCGCGCAGGAAGCGGCCGTTGTTGCGCAAGCCCAGCAGCGGCACGTCTTCCAATGCACGGGTCAGGCGGCGCACGGCGTCTTCGCGGTCGCGGCCGTGGGCGATGAACTTGGCCACCATCGCGTCGTAGTAGGGCGTCACCTCGCCACCCGCCGCGATGCCATGGTCGATGCGGATGCTGCTGCGCTCCGGCGCCCAGCCCGCAATGCGCCCCGTCTGCGGCTTCCAGCCGTCATACGGGTCTTCGGCGTACAGCCGCGCTTCGATGGCGTGGCCGGTGAACGTGATCTGCTCCTGCTTCAAGGGCAGTGGTTCACCGGCAGCCACACGCAGCTGCCACTCCACCAGGTCCAGGCCGGTGATGCACTCGGTGACCGGGTGTTCCACCTGCAGGCGTGTGTTCATCTCCAGGAAGTAGTGCTTCAGCTGCGCATCGACGATGAACTCCACCGTGCCCGCGCCGCGGTAGCCCACGGCCAGCGCGGCGGCCACGGCGTCGCGGCCCATGGTCTCGCGCATCGCAGGGCTCACCACCGGCGACGGCGCTTCTTCGATCACCTTTTGCCGCCGCCGCTGCGCCGTGCAGTCGCGTTCGCCCAGGTGCACCGCGTGGCCGTGTGCGTCGGCGAAGACCTGGATCTCAATGTGGCGGCCGTCGGGGATCAACCGCTCCAGCATCAGCGTGCCGTCGCCAAAGGCGCTGGTCGCTTCGCGGCGCGCGCCCTTCAGCGCTTCGGGCAGTTCGGCCCAGTCGTGCACCAGCCGCATGCCGCGGCCACC
>JANOAM010000128.1:0-1848 GCA_031411215.1 Betaproteobacteria bacterium | reverse complement strand
GCATGTGCCCGTGATCATGCTGTCCAGCAAGGACGGCCTTTTCGACAAGGCGCGTGGCCGCATGGTGGGCTCGGAGGACTACCTCACCAAGCCTTTCACCAAGGAACA
Source organism: Betaproteobacteria bacterium (assembly GCA_031411215.1). Classification (GTDB taxonomy): domain Bacteria; phylum Pseudomonadota; class Gammaproteobacteria; order Burkholderiales; family Burkholderiaceae_C; genus Rubrivivax. The sequence goes on along the minus strand of JANOAM010000128.1, from coordinate 1,740 downwards.
GCTGCTCAAGGCAGTGAACACTTTCCGCCGCGGTGGCGCCTGAAAGCTTGTGAAGCCATGACGCTTGGCACCCAAAGGACACACGATGCCGATCCAGAAGATCCTCGTCGTTGACGACAGCAAGACCGAGTTGCACCACCTTTCCGACGTGCTCGGCAAGCGCGGCTACACCGTGCGCACCGCAGAAAACGGCGAAGAGGCGATGCGCCGTCTTGAAGAGGAGAAGCCACACCTGATCCTCATGGACGTGGTGATGCCAGGCCAGAACGGCTTCCAGCTCACCCGCGCCATCACGCGTGACCCGCGCTTTTCGGACGTGCCGGTGATCATGTGCACCAGCAAGAACCAGGAAACCGACAAGGTCTGGGGCATGCGGCAAGGGGCGCGTGACTACATCGTCAAGCCCGTCAACGCCGACGAGTTGATCGCCAAGATCAAGGCCTTCGACTGACATGGTGCCCCCAACCTCGCTAGCGCTCCACGCAAGGCCGGAGGCCTTGCTCGCTTGGCCGTCCAAGTCCGCGCAGGCGGACTTGGAGCCGCGGCCTGCGCCCCCCCGAGGGGGCCGTCCGCCAGCGGCCCGGCAAAGCCGGTTCCGCGGCGGGAACCTTGGTCGCGCGGCTTTGCCGCCCGCAGTTCGCTGAGATGGCCAACCGCGAAGCCCTCCGACAACTTCAAAGCCGCCTGGCCGAACGGCTGAAGGCCGCGCGGACCGAAACCTCCTCAGTGACCTGGCTGGCGGTGGAGTGTTCCAGCCACGGTCTGCTGGTGCCTCTGGCCACGGCGGGCGAAATCTTTCCGGCTGGCGCTTTGCTGCCGGTGCCGCACACGAAGCCCTGGTTTCTGGGCGTGGCCAACCTGCGCGGTGGCCTGCATGGTGTGGTGGACCTGGCTGCTTTCCTGGGCCTGCGAGCCCCGCTGGCGCGCGACGCCGTGCGCGAACAGGCGCGCCTGCTGGCCTTCAACGCCCAGCTGGGTGCGCACAGTGCCGTGCTGGTGGACCGCCTGGCCGGCTTGCGCAACCGCAACCAGATGACCGAGATCGCGGCGGACGGCCTGGCCCGCCCCGCCTTCGCCACCAGCATGTGGCGTGATGCTGAAGGCCGGCGCTGGCAGGAGATCGACCTGGCCGACTTGTCCCGCCACGACCAGTACCTGGCCATTTCCGCATGACGCCGCATGATGGCGGCAGAGCTGACCTGCACCGTGGACTGCCACGGGTGACAGAACAATTAATGAAGAGGACGCCATGAGCTTTCTGGACCGCATCAAGGGCAAGGCGGGCGCCAAGCCGGAAGCCGACATTCCGCTGGACGCCACCGACGCCGCGCCGTACGAGGAGCTGGCGCAGCCCGTCAGCCCGAATGAGGTGACGGTGCGCCTGGGCCAGAGCACGCTGGCGCCGCATGCACGCGACGGCGGTGATTCGTCCATCATTTCCGAAGCCGCACCGTCCGAGCTGGCGCAGGAATTCAGCGAAACCCGCCTGCCTGGTGCCGAAGGCGAAGACGGCTTCAACACCGGCCTGCCGGTGGTTGGGGCCTGGCCGCTGGCGCGCCAGCAGCGGGCGATGGTGGTCCTCTTCGTGGTCGGCCTGGTGGGCCTGCTGCTGTCGGCTGTGCTGGTGCTCACGTCCAGCAGCCGCGGTTCATCGCAGGTGGCCGCCGCAGGTCAAGCCACGACGCAGTCGCAGCGCTTGGCCAAGTCGGTGTCGCAGGCGTTGGTGGGCAGCGCCACGGC
>JANOAM010000127.1:0-1918 GCA_031411215.1 Betaproteobacteria bacterium | reverse complement strand
CCGGTTGTGCAGCACATAGCCCAGGCCCGATGGCCCCTGCGTGCGCTGCGACACCAGCCACCAGCGGCCGTCCGGCCCACGCGCCAGGTCAAAGGCCACCACCATCAACCGCTGCCCGCCCGCGGGCCGCACGCCGATCAGCGGGCGCAGCCAGCCCGGGTGGCGCAGCAGCAGCGCGGGTGGCAGCAGGCCCTGGTGCAGCAAGGTCTGCGGGCCGTAGATATCGGCCAGCACACGTTCCAGCAGCTCCGCCCGCTGCGTGACACCGGCTTCGATGGCGGCCCAGTCCGCGGGCTCGATCAACAGCGGCAGCAGCTGCAGCGACCAGGGCCGCGCCGCCACGCCGCCGGCGGGTCCGTCACTGAAAACGTTGTGCGTGACACCGTCCAGCCGTATGCGCTGCTCGACCTGGCCGACACGCCGGTTCAGCCCATCGGCCATGTCCATGCCCGTGCCGCTAGGCTGCGGCAGCGCATCGACAAATCCACGCCAGGCCGGCCGCAGGCTGCCGCCGCCGGCCCGCAACTCGTCCCACACACCCTGCTCCGAAGGCAGGGCATGGGCCGCAAAAGCATGCGCTGCCGCCCCGGCCGATGGGGCCTGGGTGTCGAAGGGCAGCGAGCCTTGCGACTGTTGTTGCAGCATCAGTGGACGGCTTGGCGGCCTATCGACGCAGGTCCATCGTGAACGGCGTTTCTAAGCTGGGCGCGGCGCTTTGCACCTGCATCACGCCCGGCGTGTGACCAAAGCGGAAAAAGCGCGTCAGCCGTCGGCTTTCGGCCTCGTACGAATTGACCGGGAAGTCGTCGTGGCTGCGGCCACCCGGGTGTGCCACGTGGTACCGGCAGCCACCCATGCTGCGGCTTTGCCAGCGGTCCACCACATCAAAGGTCAGCGGCGCGTGCGACGGAATCGTCGGGTGCAGCGCCGAATAGGGCTGCCAAGCCTTGTAGCGCACGCCGCAGACGTACTCACCGACACGGCCCGTGGGCTGCAGCGGCAGCGCGCGGCCATTGACGGTGACGATGTGGCGGTTGCTGTTCATGCCAGTGACCTTGACTTCCAGGCGTTCCAGCGACGAATCCACGTAGCGCACGGTGCCGCCCGGCGAGCCTTCTTCGCCCATCACGTGCCAGGGTTCCAACGCGTTGCGCAGCGTCAGCTCCAGGCCCATGGAGGCGAGCTCGCCGACCAAGGGGAAGCGGAAGGCCAGGTGCGGCGCGAACCAGGCGGCGTCAAACGCAAAGCCGGCCGCGTTGAGGTCGGCCACCACGTCGGCGAAGTCCATCTCCACGAAGGTCGGCAGCATGAAGCGGTCGTGCAGGCCCGTGCCCCAGCGGGTCAGGCGCGTGGTGCCGCGGCCGCGGTAGGGCTCGCGCCAGAACCAGGCCACCAGGGCGCGCAGCAGCAGCTGTTGAGCCAGGCTCATGCGCGCATGCGGCGGCATTTCAAAGGCGCGGAATTCCAGCAGACCCAGGCGGCCCGTCGGACCATCGGGTGAGTACAGCTTGTCGATGCTGAACTCGCTGCGGTGGGTGTTGCCGGTGACGTCGATCAGCAGGTTGCGCAACGTGCGGTCAACGATCCAGGGCGGCATGGCCCCCGAGCCGCCGTGCAGGCCCATCTGGCGGTCCAGCTCGTTCAGGGCGATCTCGACCTCGTAGACCTGGTCGTTGCGCGCCTCGTCAAAACGCGGCGCCTGGCTGGTGGGGCCGATGAACATGCCGCTGAACAGGTAGCTCAGGGCCGGGTGGTTGTGCCAGTAGGTGATAAGGCTGGCCAGCACGTCGGGCCGGCGCAGGAAGGGGCTGTCGGTGGGCGTGGCACCGCCCAGCACGAAGTGGTTGCCACCGCCCGTGCCGGTGTGGCGGCCGTCGACCATGAACTTCTCGGTCGACAGGCGCGTCTGGTGCGCGGC
>JANOAM010000126.1:0-16458 GCA_031411215.1 Betaproteobacteria bacterium | reverse complement strand
AGGCCTTGGGCGCCTTGCCGTCGACCGAGATCAACGCCACGCCCCCCATGGCGGTTGCCGGCCCGCGCGGGCTCACCACGCCCACCAGGCTGAAGCGGGCATCGGCCGTGGGTTCGGGAAGTGCCGCCAGCTGCGCCGGTGCCGGGTCGGCACCGAGCACGCGGCTGAGGTCACCGCGCGCGGCGCCGGAGAGGTCGGCGACCTGGGTTTGCGGTGGCACGGGCGACGCCTTGGTGAACAGGCGCAAGCCCCAGAACACCGCACTGGCGGCCACCAATGCCCACACACACATGCTCAACCAGCGCAGCAACATGCGCGGATTATCATCCACCGCACCTCGTGAAGCCGGGCCCGCCAGGCTCGCAGCCCCTGACATGAATCTGTTTCCGCAAGCAACGGCCGCCGTGCCGCAGCCAGGCCCGCCCGGCCACCGCCGCGGCCTTGCCGCGCGCGGTTTCACGCTGATCGAGCTGCTGGTCGTGCTGGTCATCATCGGCGTGCTCGGCGCGCTGATCGTGCCCAACCTGTTCTCCAGCCTGGACGACGCGCGGGTCACCGCCGCCAGGACCGACATCAACACCCTGGGCCAGGCGCTCAAGCGCTACAAGCTGGACAACCTGCGCTACCCCAGCACCGAACAGGGGCTGGACTCCTTGGTGCGCAAGCCCACGGCCGGCAGCCCGCCTCCCAACTGGAAGCCTTACCTGGACAAGCTGCCGGCCGACCCCTGGGGCCGCCCCTACCAGTACTTGAACCCGGGCGTGCGCGGTGAGCTCGACGTGTTCAGCTTCGGTGCAGACGGCCAGCCCGGGGGCGACGGCAAGGATGCCGACATCGGCAACTGGCAGTAGCCTGCCCGCCCCGAAGAAGCTGCCGGCCACGCGCAAGCTGCGCCGCAGGGCCGGCGGCTTCACATTGCTGGAACTGCTGATCGTGATCGCCGTGATCGCCATCGGCGTGTCGCTGGTGGTGCTGACGCTGCCCGATGCTGACGCCGCGCGGCTGGACGAAGAAGGCGCACGCCTGACGGCCCTGCTGGAGTCGGCACGCGCCGAATCGCGCACGTCAGGCATGGCCGTGTGGTGGGTGCCGCGCTCCGTGGGCGACACCCTGGTGGGCACCCAAGGGGAGTCCGCGGACTTTCGCTTTGTAGGCCTGCCGCGTGCGCTGGCCCTGCCCAGCCGCTGGCTGGACGCGCGTGCCAGCGCCCAGGTGGTGGGTGCGCAGTCCGTCGTGCTGGGGCCTGAAGCCATCCTGCCTGCTCAGCGCATCGTGCTGAGCCTGGGTGAACGCCGGCTGGAATTGGCCAGCGACGGCCTGGGGCCGTTCGCCGTGGCCGAGCCGCCGGCTGCCGCGGAGCCGCGCCGGTGAGCCGCTGCAGCCGCGGCTTCACCCTGCTGGAAGTGCTGGTGGCGCTGGCCATCACGGCCATCGCCCTGGCCGCCGGGCTGCGCGCTGCGGGTGTGCTGGGCGACAACGCGGAACGCCTGGGCGATGTCATCGCTGCGCAGTGGTGCGCTGACAACCAGCTGACCGAACTGCGCCTGCGCCGCACCTTTCCAGGCGTGGGCGACAGCGACTTTGCCTGTGAACAAATGGGTCGCAGCTACCGCGGAAAGTTGGTGACCCGGCCCACGCCCAACCCCAGCTTCCGCCGCGTCGATGCCCATGTCAGCAGCGAAGACGGGCAGCCGCTGGTCACGCTGTCCACCGTGCTGGGCCGCCAATGAACAGGTGCTCAGACAGGAGCCACGGCTTCACGTTGGTGGAAGTGCTGGTGGCTCTGCTGGCCATGGCCATCCTGGCGACTTTTGCCTGGCGAGGCCTCGACGGCGTGATCGCGTCACGCAACGTCAACCGCGAAGTGATCGACCGCACCAGCCGGCTGGCCACGGTGCTGGTGCAGTGGGAACAGGACCTGCAATCCGTGCACGACACGGGTGTGGTGCCGGCCATCGCCTTCGACGGACAGAGCCTGCGCCTGACGCGGCGCGTGGACGGCGGCGTGGCGTTGGTGCTCTGGGCCGTGCGTGGCGGCCGCTGGCAGCGCTGGGTGAGCCCGGCAGTGCAACGGTCCGGGCCCTTGCAGCAGGTGTGGATGGCCAGCCAACAGTTCATGGGTGACGAGCCCGGGCAGGTCATGGCGGCCGACCAGGCCAGCGACTGGCAGCTGTATTTCTGGCGTGGCAGCGACTGGAGCAATGCGCAGTCCACCGGTGACCTGGTGGTGGACAGCGCCCCGCCGGCCGCCACTGCGCCGGCTTCGGCCGCCAGTGCAGCCGCCGTGGCACGCGAGGAACTGCCGCGTGCCGTGCGCCTGGTGATCACGCTGCGCGGCGGCAAGCTGACGCGCGACATCGCGCTGGGGCCGACAGGCTCATGAGTCGACCATGAAGAAGCCGCGCAAACAATCCGGCGCCGCGCTGCTGCTGGCCATGGTCATCGTGGCCCTGGTCACCACCGTGGCCGCCAGCATGGTGTGGCAGCAGACCCGCGCGGTCAGCGTGGAAGCGGCCGAGCGCGCGCGCGCGCAGGCCGGCTGGGTGCTGGCCGGCGCCATGGACTGGGCGCGGCTGATCCTGCGCGAAGACCAGCGTTCCGGCCAGCAGCGCAACAACGCCTACGACGGGCTGGACGAGCCCTGGGCGCAACCGCTGGCCGAGGCGCGGCTGTCGGCCTTTCTGGCGGCGGACAAGGACAACACCATCGACAGCGGGCCGGAGGCGTTCATCTCCGGTGGCATCGAAGACGCGCAGTCGCGCTTCAATCTGCGCGGTCTGGTCGACGGCAGCGGCAAGCTCGTCAGCCCCCAGCTGGAAGGTTTCAAGCGCCTGTGCGCGTTGGCCGGTGTGCCCGCGGACACGGCCGAGCGCATCGCGCTGGCCTTGCAGTCCGTGCAGGTTCCTCCGCCGGACAACAGCAGCGGTGGCCTGCCGCTGCGCCCCACGCGCCTGGCCGACCTGTCCTGGCTGGGCATTGACAGTCCCACCCTGGAGCGCCTGACACCCTTCGTGGACCTGCTGCCGGTGGCCACACCGGTGAACGTCAACACCGCGCCGCGCGAGGTCATTGTGGCGGCCATCGACATCGACGCCGGCAGCGCACAGCGCCTGGTGCAAGCGCGTGGGCGCGAAGCCTTCAAGAACATGGAGGCCGTGGCCGCGCAACTGGCGCCGGGTGTGCAACTGGACCCGGCACGGGTGTCGGTGGGCAGCAGCTACTTCCGTGTCAGCGGCCGGCTGCGCCTGGACGAACGCCTGTTGGAAGAACGTTCGCTGCTGGTGCGGCGCGACAACCGGGTGGAAGTCGTGCAGCGCGAAAAGCAGAGCTTCACGGCCTCGGCGCGCTGACAGCGACAATAAGCGGCTGATCTTCTCGGACCCCACCCAACGCCTCCTGCATGTCCCTGCTTGTCGTCCTGCTTCCCCCCGCCGAACGCCTGGCCGCGCAGCATGCCCATGGTGGTGCCGAGTCGGCGGCGCGTCTGCCGTCCGAATGGCCCTTCGTGTTGAGCGCCGACGGCCGCCACCCGTCCAGCCAGGGCCAGGCCGCCGCCGTGCTGCTGCCGCGTGCCGACCAGACCGTGCTGGTGCTGGCCGAGGCTGATCTCAGCTGGCACCAGATCGACGTTCCCAAGGCCCCCGCAGCCCGCCTGCGAGCGGCCCTGGCCGGCGTGCTGGAAGAAGCGTTGCTGGACGACGAAGCCAAGCTGCACTTCGCATTGGGTGCCGGTGCGGCGTCGGGCAAGCGCGGCTGGGTGGCGGCGACGGACGAGCGCCGCCTGAACGCCGCGCTGAACGCGTTGGAACAGGGTGGCCGCACCGTGGACCGCGTGGTCCCGGCCGCCGAGCCGGGCCCCTGGCGCGGCCACTTCCACGCCGGGTCCCATGCCGGCGCGCATGCCGACAGCACCACGGTGGCCGACGACGAACACCCCTGGCTGACGCTGGCCGGACCTGAAGGCGTCTTCACGGCGCGCCTGTCTGGCAGCCTGGCGCGGGCGCGGTTGGCCAGCCTGGACGTGGCCGCCGTGCGCTGGACCTCAGCGCCGGCTGCGGCGATGGCGGCTGAACATCTGGTGGGCGCGCAGGTGGCGCTGCAAAGTGATGCCGCGCGTGCGCTGGAGGCCGGTCAGTCGGCCAGCAACCTGCGCCAGTTCGACCTGGCCGTGCGCCACCGGGGCAGCCGCGCTGTGATGGACGGTGCGCGGCAGTTGTTGAGCGCGCCCTGGCGTCCGGTCCGCGTCGCCGTGGTGGCGCTACTGGCCGTGCAACTGGTAGGTCTCAACGCCTATGCCTGGACGCAGCGCCAGGCGCTCGCCGCCAAGCGCGAGGCCATGGACCAGTTGGTGCGGGCGGCACACCCCGGCGTGAAGGTCGTGCTGACCGCGCCGCTGCAGATGCAGCGCGAAACCGATCGTCTGCGCACCGCTGCAGGCCGGCCCGGACCTGGCGACCTGGAATCCATGCTGTCGGCCGCCGCCGCTGCTTGGCCTGATGGCGCCGGCCCAGCGCCCAGCCTGCGCTTTGAAGGCGGCAACCTGACCTTGACCGGCGGCTGGCCCGAGCCGCAGGCGCAGCAGTTCCGCGAACGCCTGCGTGCGCTGGGCTACAGCGCAGAACTCGCCGACGGCCGCGCGGTGATCAGCCGTGCCGCACGGGGGCAGCCATGAACGCCAACCGCGTCAGAGCCTGGTCGACGCCGGCCGCCATCTGGTGGCAGGGCCTGGCGGTCCGAGAACGCCGCATGCTGGGCTGGGCCGCTGTCCTGGTCGGCGTGGCCCTGCTGTGGTGGGTGGCGCTGCAGCCCGCTTGGCGCACCCTGGCGCAGGCCCCGCTGGAACATGAACGCCTGGACGCGCAGCTGCAGCAGATGCAGCGCGAAGCCGCTGAGGCCCAGCAACTGCGTGCCTTGCCGCCGCTGCCGGCCGACCAGGCCTCCGTGGCGCTGCGCGCGGCGACCGACCGCCTGGGCAGCAAGGCCCGCCTGGTGCTGCAGGGCGAACGCGCCACCATCACACTCACCGGTGTGGGCAGCACTGCTTTGCGCGACTGGCTGAACGAAGCCAGGGCTGGCGCCCGCGCACGGCCGGTGGAAGCCAACCTCACACGTGGCCCGCAGGGCTTCAACGGCAGCGTCATCCTGGCTCTGGGGGGCAACCCGTGAAGCGCTGGGCGTTGGCTGGTGGGCTGGTGGGCGCGGTGATTGCGTTGGTGGCCTATGCGCCGGCGCAATGGCTGGCCAGCGCCGTCAATGACGCCACCGGCGAACGCCTGATGCTGGCCGATGCCCGCGGCACGGTCTGGAACGGCAGCGCGCAACTGGTGCTGACCGGCGGCGTCGGCAGCCGCGACGCCAGCACCCTGCCCAGCCGTCTGCACTGGACCCTGGGCCTGGACGGCACAGCGTTGCTGCTGCGCGCGCAGCAGGACTGCTGCATGAGCGTGCCACTGACCCTGCGCCTGCGGCCGGGCCTGGCCAAGCTGCGTGTGGAACTGGTGCCATCCGCCGGACCTGGTGTGGCCAACGCGGGCACGCTGGCGCAGTGGCCGGCGGGCTGGCTGACGGGTCTGGGCACACCCTGGAACACGCTGCGGCTGGCCGGCACGCTGGCACTGTCCAGCACGGGCTTTGCGGCGGAAAACGTGCAGGGGCGCTGGATCCTCAGCGGCCAGGCGCAACTGGACCTGCGCAGCATGTCCAGCGGCCTGTCCACGCTGGAGACCTTGGGCAGCTACCGTTTCCAGTTGCAAGGCGATGAACGCGGCGATGCGGCGCGGCTCTCGCTGAGCACCACCGAAGGCGCGCTGCAGATCATGGGCAACGGCCAGTGGACCGCGTCGCGCCTGCGCTTCAACGGCCAGGCCAGCGCCGCGCCGGGCTCGGAAGCGGCCTTGTCCAACCTGCTCAACCTCATCGGCCGCCGCCAGGGCGCGCTGTCTCTCATCACGATCGGGTGACCATGAACACTGCGTCTTGTCTAAGCCGCGCACGCCCTGGCTTGTCCAGGTTCTTGGCCCGGCTGCTGGCCTCGCTTCTGACGGTCACATTGGCCGCGCCGCCGGTGCTGGCTCAGGGGGCTGGTCGGCCGGCCGCGGCGTCACGCAGCGCCCAGGTCACCGTCAACTTCGTCAACGCCGACATCGAAGGCGTCACACGCGCTTTCGCCGCCATGATCAACCGGCCCATCGTCGTGGACCCGCGTGTCAAGGGCAACGTCACCGTCTACAGCGAGCAGCCGCAGAGCGTGCGCGACGCCTACGCCAGCTACGTGTCGGCACTGCGAGGCCTCGGCTTTGCCATCGTGGAAAGCGGCGGCCTGTTGAAGGTGGTGCCGGAAGCCGACGCCAAGCTCCAGGCCGGCACCGTGAGCGTAGGCGACGTGGGTGTGCGCGGGGACCAGGTCATCACGCAGATCTTCCCGCTGCGCTACGAAAACCCGAACAACCTGGTGGCCGTGCTGCGCCCGCTGATCAGCGCCAACAACACCATCAACGCCAACCCGGGCAGCAACGCGCTGGTCATCACAGACTACGCGGACAACCTGCAGCGCATCGCGAAGATCATCGCGGCGCTGGACCAGCCGGCCAACACCGACATCGAGATCATCCCGCTGCAGCACGCGGTGGCCGCCGACCTGGCGCCGCTGGTGCAGCGCCTGACCGACGCCAGTGGTGCGTCCGTGGTGCCGGGCGCGCCGGGCCTGGCGGGCACGGGCAGCACGGTGGTGGCCGACTCACGCAGCAACTCGCTGATCGTGCGTGCGCCCAATGCCGCACGCCTGCTGGCCCTGCGCACGGCGATCGCCAAGCTGGACCGTCCCAACACGCTGGGCGGGATCGGCGGCATGTGGGTGGTGCACCTGAAGAACGCCGACGCCACGCGGTTGGCCACGGTCGTGCGCGCGGCTTTTGGCGCGCAGGCAGGTGGCAGTGGCAGCGGCACGGGGGGTGGAACGGCCGGGGGCGTGCTCAGCAGCCCGGCCGCACCCGTCACGTCCACTGGCGCGGGTGCCGTGGGCTCGTCTCCGGCGACAGCCGGCACCACGGCGGCGGCACAGCCCAGCACGGGCGGTTTCATCCAGGCTGACCCGGCCACCAATTCATTGGTCATCACCGCACCTGAGCCGCTGTACAAGCAGGTGCGGGCGCTGATCGACCAGTTGGACACACGCCGCGCCCAGGTCTACATCGAAAGCATGATCGTCGAAGTGACCGGCAACGACAGCGCCGCGTTCGGCTTCCAGTGGCAGGGTTTGTTGGGCAAGTCGGGCGACAAGGTGGGCCTGGCTGGCGGCACCAACTTCAGCAACACGGGCCCCAGCATCATTGACCTGAACGTCAATGCGGCCACGGGCAAAGGCGTGACCCTGGCGGGTGGCCTGAACGTGGGCCTGCTGACGGTGGTCAACGGTGTCACGTCGCTGAGTGCCATCGCGCAAATGCTGCAGAAACAAGGGGGCAGCAACATCGTCAGCGCGCCCAACCTGATCACGCTGGACAACGAAGAAGCCAAGATCGTCGTTGGCGAAAACGTGCCCTTCATCACCGGCCAGTTCACGCAGACCGGCGGCACCACCACCAACCCCTTCCAGACCATCGAACGCAAGGACGTGGGCATCACGCTGCGCATACGGCCGCAGATTGGCGAAGGGGGGGCCGTGCGCATGACCATCTTCCAGGAGCAGAGCACGGTCAAGAGCACGGACAGTGCGGGCCCGACGACGTCCAAGCGCTCCATCGAAAACACCGTGGTGGTGGACGACGGCGCCATCCTGGTGTTGGGTGGCCTGATCGAGGAAAAGTACGAAACCAGCAAGCAGAAGGTGCCGCTGCTGGGCGACCTGCCGTTCATCGGCGGCCTCTTCCGCAGCGAGACCCGTGCGCGTGTGCGCACCAACCAGATCGTCTTCTTGCGGCCCATCGTGCTGCGCGACGCCGAGAGCGCCAGCAGGCTGTCGGTGGACCGCTACGACCAGATGCGCGGCCAGCAAGGTGCGATGCAGCCGGAAGCCAGCATGGTGCTGCCCATCAACCAGGGCCCCGTGCTGCCGCCCCAGGGCCAAACGCCCGCCAAGCCGATCCCGCCTTTCGGCCCCGGCGGTGCGGTCGCGCCGCGCGAGGGCACGCCCTGAGGCGGGACCAACCCATGGCCATGCGACACCCGCTGCCCTACGCCTTTGCCAAGGCCCACACGCTGCTGCTGGAAGACGACGGCCAGCAACTGCTGCTGTGGGCGGGTGAATCCACCTCGCCGTCGGCCCTGGCTGAGGTGACACGCCTGTTCGACGTGACGCGTTTCGAACACGAGTCGCAGGCCACGCTGGCCCAGCGCATCGCCGTGGCCTATGCCGGCGGCGAGAGCAGCGCGGCAGCGGTGATCGGCGAGGTGGAAAGCGGCGTGGACCTGTCCCGCATGATGCAGGAGCTGCCGGCGGTGGAAGACCTGCTGGAAGCGGCTGACGACGCACCGATCATCCGCATGCTCAACGCGCTGCTGACGCAGGCTGCCAAGGACGGCGCCAGCGACATCCACATCGAGCCCTACGAACGCAGCTCCAGCGTGCGCTTCCGCGTCGACGGCACGCTGCGCGAGGTGGTGCAGCCGAACAAGGCGCTGCATGCGGCGCTGATCAGCCGGCTGAAGATCATGGCCGAACTGGACATTGCGGAAAAGCGCCTGCCGCAGGACGGGCGCATCAGCTTGCGCATCGGCGGTCGGGCGATTGACGTGCGGGTGTCCACGCTGCCTTCCGCACACGGTGAACGCGCCGTGCTGCGCCTCTTGGACAAGACCGACAGCCGATTCACGCTGGAAAGCCTGGGCATGGACGGTGAGGTGCTGCGCGCCTACTCCAAACTGATCCAGCAGCCGCACGGCATCCTGCTGGTGACGGGCCCCACGGGTTCCGGCAAGACGACCACGCTGTACGCGAGCCTGAGCCGTGTCGACACCGCCACCACCAACGTGCTGACGGTGGAAGACCCGATCGAATACGAATTGCCGGGCATCGGCCAGACGCAGGTCAACGCGAAGATCGACCTGACCTTTGCCAAGGCCCTGCGTGCCATCCTGCGCCAGGACCCGGACGTCATCATGATCGGCGAGATCCGCGACTTTGAAACCGCGCAGATCGCCATCCAGGCCAGCCTGACCGGCCACCTGGTGCTGGCCACCGTGCACACCAACGACGCGGTCAGCAGCGCCACGCGCCTGATCGACATGGGGGTGGAGCCCTTCCTGCTGTCCAGCAGCCTGCTGGGCGTGCTGGCGCAGCGCCTGGTGCGCAAGCTTTGCGTGCACTGCAAGCGCGAGGGCGAGCATGGCCATTGGCACCCTGTGGGCTGCGAGCACTGCAGCCACACCGGCTACAAGGGCCGCACGGGTGTGTACGAGCTGATGGCGGCCGACGACAAGCTGCGTTCGCTGATCCACAACCGCGCTGACGAGAACCAGCTCTTTGTGGCCGCTGAAGCCGGTGGTCTGAAGAGCATGCGGGAAGACGGTCAGCGCTTGGTACGCCTGGGCATCACGTCGCCTGAAGAAGTCATCCGCGTCACCCGGGACTGATATGGCCCCCAAGCTTGTCGCTTCGCGCCTTCGATGCTCCCCATGGGGGCGCAGTCCGGCTTGGGGCGGCCCGGCGCCGGACTGAACATGCCCGCCTACCGCTTCGAAGCCCTAGACGCCGCCGGCAAGTCCAGCAGCGGCCTGCTGGAGGCCGACAACGCGAAGGCGGCTCGGTCCCAGTTGCGTGCGCGGCACTTGGTGCCGCTGGTGGTCAACCCGGTCACGGCGGCGACCACCGACGGCGCCGCGCCACGTTTCACCAGGCGGGTGTTTTCGACCACCGAACGTGCGGTGTGGACGCGGCAACTGGCGGGCCTGGTGTCGTCCGGCCTGCCTTTGGAGCGTGCACTCACGGCGCTGGCCGATGAATCCGAATCCGACCGCCAGCGCGAACTGGTCGCGCACCTGAAGAGCGAGGTCAACGCCGGCAGCGCGTTTGCGCGCGCACTGTCCACCGCGCCGCGTGAATTTGACGATGTCTACCGCGCCGTGGTGGCGGCAGGCGAGCAGAGCGGCGCTTTAGGCCAGGTGCTGGAGAAGCTGGCCGACGACCTGGAGCAACAGCAGGCGCTTCGCACCAAGGTGCTGGGTGCCCTGCTGTACCCGGCCATCGTGTCGGTGGTGGCGCTGGTCATCGTCATCGTGCTGGTGACCTGGGTGGTGCCGCAGATTGCGGGTGCCTTTGCCAGTTCCAAGCGGGCTCTGCCTTTTCTGACCGTGGCCATGCTGGCCACCAGCGCCTTTGTGCGCCAGTGGGGCTGGCTGGTGGCGCTGCTGGCGATTGCGGGTGTCACGGGCTTCACGCTGGCGCGACGCACCGAGTCCTTCCGCGAAAGCAGTGACGCCGCGATGTTGCGTCTGCCCTTCATCGGCCGCCTGGCCCGTGGCTACAACGCAGCACGCTTCGGCAGCACGCTGGCCATGCTGGCAGGCGCCGGCGTGCCCATCCTGAAAGCGTTGCAGGCGGCGGCAGAAACACTGGGCAACCGCGCCATGCGCAAGGACGCGCTGGATGCGCTGGCCCAGGTGCGCGAAGGTGCGCCGCTGGCGTCAGCCCTGGCGGCCAAGAAGCGCTTCCCGGGTTTGTTGTCGATGTTCGCGCGGCTGGGTGAACAGACGGGTCAGCTGCCGCTGATGCTGCAGCGTGCGGCCACGCAGATGGCCGGGGAAGTTCAGCGCCGGGCGATGGGCGCGGCCACCATCCTGGAGCCGCTCTTGATCGTCGGCATGGGCCTGGTCGTGGTGGTCATCATGCTGGCCGTGCTGCTGCCCATCATCCAGTTGAATTCCTGGGTCAAATAACCCGAGATTTCAGCTGACTGCTGCGTCCTCGTCTTCCGGCTTGGGCTGCTTGATGGTCATCGCAGCCGCGATGATGCCCAGCTCGTACAGGATGCACATGGGGATGGCCAGCGACAGCTGGCTCACGACATCCGGCGGCGTCACCACCGCGGCCACCACAAAGGCGCCGACGATGAAGTAGCCGCGCCAGGCGCGCAGCTGCTTGATGGTGACGATGCCCATGCGCGCCAGCACCACCACGGCCACCGGCACTTCAAAGGCAATGCCGAAGACCAGGAACAGCGTCAGCACGGTGCCGAAGTACTGTTCAATGTCGGGCGCGGCGCTGACCGACGCCGGTGTCATCGCCACGATGAATTTCGTCAGCGCCGGGATGACGATCTTGTAGCAGAAGCCCACGCCGGTGAAAAAAAGCAGCGTGCTGCTGACGACCAGCGGCGCCACCATGCGTTTTTCGTGCGAATAAAGCCCCGGCGCCACAAAGGCCCAGACCTGGTACAGCACGTAAGGCAGGACGACCAGGAAGGCGGCCATCAGTGTGATCTTCAGCGGCACCGTGAAGGGCGAAAAGACGTTGGTGGCGATCAGCTTGGTGCCCGGCGCCAGGTTGGCCGTCATGGGCAGGGCCAGCAGGTCGTACATGACGCTGATGCCGGGCCAGAAGCACAGGATGCCGAAGGCGACGGCCACCGCAATCAGCGCGCGGACCAGGCGGTCGCGCAGTTCGATCAGGTGGCTGACGAACGGTGCTTCGGTGCCTTCCAGTTCGTCCTTCTTGCCGTCCTTGGTCTCTTCACTCATCAACGCACCTTCATGCCCGGTGGCCTGAAGCGTGCCACGCGCGCCGCACCGGACAAGGCCTTGGTGCGGATGCCCGTGCGCTGCTTGAACCACTGCGGCGTGGCGCCCCGCTTGAGGCGCCAGTTCTTCTTGGGGTGCGTGTAGGACGGGGCTGGCGTCATCAGCGGTTCGCTTGAAGATGAACTGCTGCTGCTGTCGAGAAGCCCGGCCGTGGTGCTGGACCAGTCCTTCTCGAACGCGTCCTTGGCGTTGTTGACCTCGCTGCGCACGGAGCTCTCGACATCGCGCGCGGCGGTCTCGAATTCGGTGCGCATCTTCTTCAACTCGTCCAGTTCGATGGAGCGGTTCACTTCCGCCTTCACATCGGCCACGTAGCGCTGTGCCTTGCCCACCAGGTGGCCCAGGGTGCGCGCCACGCGCGGCAGTTTCTCAGGGCCGATGACGATCAGCGCCACGGCCCCGATGAGGGCGATCTTGTCGAAACCGAAGTCAATCATGCAGGCAGGGTCAGCCGCGTGTGCTCAAAGAGCTCAACTTTTGGTCTTGGCTTCAACGTCCACCGTGTTGGCGTCATTGGCCTTCTTGGCGGTGACCTGCTGCGGCGGCTGGCCAGAAGCGTCGGCCTCGGCCACGTCCTGCGCACCCTTCACGCCGTCCTTGAAACCCTTGACCGCAGCGCCCAGGTCGCCGCCGACATTGCGCAGCTTCTTCGTGCCGAAGATGACGACCACCACGGCCAACACGATCAGCCAGTGCCAAATGCTGAACGAACCCATGAAAACTCTCCTACGGAAGGGAACCAATGATTCTACGAGGCCGGGCTTAGCCCTTCGCTTAGCCCTTGAGCCAGGGCCTGGGGCCGCCCATGACGTGCATGTGCAGGTGGTAGACCTCCTGCCTGCCATCAGCGCCGGTGTTGATGAGCACACGGTAGCCGTTGGTGACGCCCAATTGCGCCATCAGCTTCGGCGCCAGCGCCAGCATGCGGCCGAGCAGGGCTTCGTGCTGCGGGCCGGTGTCCGACAGCGTGGCCAGGTGCTCCTTGGGGATGACCAGCACATGCACCGGCGCCCAGGGGTGGATGTCGTGGAAGGCGAGAAGTTCCTCGTCCTCGTAGGCCTTCTTCGAAGGGATCTTGCCCTCGACGATCTTGCAGAAGATGCAGTTCGGATCGTGGTTGAGCTGCCCACTCATGCGGGCATGGCCTTGCGGCTGTTGAGGTTCATCCACCCGCGCACCACGCGGTACAGGAACCAGATGGAGATCAGGCACCAGGCGATCCAGCCCGGCACGAGAAGCAGGAACCACAACGGGGCGGTCACGGCGTAAAGGATGGCCGCCCAGATCACGCTGCGGATGCGCCAGGAGAAGTGGCTTTCCTGCCAGGTGCCCTGGGCCTCGCCCTTCTTCACCAGGTCCAGGATGAAGGCCACCAACAGCAGCAGCACGCTGCCCTGCGCGCCGGGCAGCACGGCGCCCACCGCCACAACGGTGTGCAGCAGGTAGCTGACATGGCCCACGGTCATCAGCGAGCTCTCACGCTCGGGTGACAGCACCGTTTCAGAGACAGATGTGTTCAAGGCTCACCTCCTTCACGAAGCACCGCCTTGCGCGCGGCAAACTCTTCCAGCCCGGACAGGCCCTCGCGGCGTTCCAGCTCGGCCAGCACGTCGGCCGGCTTCAGGTCAAACGCGGCCAGAGCCAGCATGCAATGGAACCACAGGTCCGCGGTTTCAGCGACGATCTTCGCCCGGTCACCGTCCTTGGCGGCCATGACAACTTCGGTCGCTTCTTCGCCGATCTTTTTCAAGATGGCGTCGGTGCCTTTGGAAAACAAGCGGGCGACGTAGCTTTTGTTGGGGTCTCCGGCGCGGCGCGTGTCGATGACCGCGGCCAGGCGGGCCAAGCTGTCTTGCGACGTGGTGTTCGACGTTGCGTTCATTTGTAGATGGTGTCCGGGTCCACCAGCACGGGCTCGACGGACTTCCAGTGCAGGCTGTGGCCCAGTTTTTTGTAGAAGCAGCTGTGGCGGCCCGTATGACAAGCGATGCCGGGTTCGTGCCCCAGCTGCGTCACCTTCAAGAGGATCACGTCGCTGTCGCAGTCCATTCGGATTTCATGGACTTTCTGGAAGTGGCCCGAGACCTCGCCCTTGTGCCACAGCTTGCCGCGTGACCGGCTCCAGTACACCGCCTGGCCCTTGGCCTGCGTCTGCGTCAGGGCTTCGCGGTTCATCCAGGCGAACATCAGCACGTCACCGGTTTCCGCTTCCTGGGCAATGACCGGCACCAGCCCGTCCTTGTCCCACTTGATGTGTTCCAGCCAGTTCATGGCGGCCAGTTTAGTGCTGCTTCAGGTGTGGGTCGGTCCCTGGAATGAGCGTTCGGCGGCGAACCAGGCCAGCACGGGCACGGTACCCGGCAGCACGGGCTGCACCTGCACCGGCAGGCTCTGCCAGGCCATTTGCTGGCCCTCGCGCATTTGCAGCTCGCCTTCCCACGCGTAGACCTTGCAGAAGTGCAACTTCACCAGGGCATGTGGGTAGTCGAAGACCTCCGTCTGCCAAGGGTCGGCGGGGCCGATGGTGATGCCCAGTTCTTCCTGCAGTTCACGGCGCAGGGCTTGTTCGATGCTCTCGCCCATCTCCACCTTGCCGCCGGGGAATTCCCAGAAGCCGGCGTAGACCTTGCCGGGTGGGCGGGTGGTCAGCAGGAAGTTGCCTTCTGCATCGATCAAGACGCCCACCGCAACGTCCACCGGCACCCTTTTACCGGCCATGTCTGCCCGCGTAGTCCCGCGCAAATTGCTGCGCCACACGGCCAGACCGGCTGCCGCGCTCCAGCGCCCACACCAGGCTCTCCTGTCGCGCCGCGGCAATGGCCTCTTCGGCCACGTCAAAGCTGCGCAGCCACTGCGCCGTGATAGCCAGGTACTCGTCCTGCGTGAAAGGGTAGAAGCTGATCCACAGGCCGAAGCGTTCGCTCAGCGAAATCTTCTCTTCGACCACCTCACCCGGGTGCACCTCACCGTCGTCGGCGTGCTGGTAGGTCAGGTTTTCCTTCATGTATTCCGGCAGCAGGTGGCGGCGGTTGCTGGTGGCGTAGATCAGCAGGTTGTCGCTGGCCTGGGCCACGCTGCCGTCCAGCACACTCTTCAGCGCCTTGTAGCCGGGCTCGCCTTCGTCAAAGCTCAAGTCGTCGCAGAAGACGATGAAACGTTCCGGCCGCGGCGCCACCAGGTCCACGATGTCCTGCAGGTCCACCAGGTCCGCCTTGTCGACTTCGATCAGCCGCAGGCCCTGTGCCGAAAACTCGTTGAGGCAGGCCTTGATCAGGCTGCTCTTGCCGGTGCCGCGCGCGCCGGTCAGCAGCACGTTGTTGGCGGCGTGGCCGGCCACGAACTGCTCCGTGTTGCGCAGCAGGCGTTCCTTCTGCGGCTCCACTTCCTTCAGGTCCTTGAGTCGAATGGTGGCGACGTGGCGCACGGGTTCCAGCACACCCGCGTTGCTGCTGCGTTTGCGGTAGCGCCAGGCGACCGACGCCGACCAGTCGGGCGCCGTGGGCGCATGCGGCAGGATGGTTTCCAGGCGTGCCAGCAGGGACTCGGCGCGCACCAGCAAATGTTCAAAAGCAGCGTTCATGGCGGGGAGTTTAGGACCGGGGCGGGTTGCTCAAGGGACTGCTCAAGGGAGTCGGCGCACGGTGTCGCCCGTGCTGACCCAGACACGGTCTTCCGGGCCGCGTGGCAGCGCATGCGTGCCGGTGAAGTCACCAAAGGCGGGCAGGATGCCGACCGCGGGTCCGAAATGGAAGGACGGCAGGCGCAGTGCCTCGCGCCGGCCGCCCGTGACGACGGCGGCCGGGTGCACGTGGCCGGCCAGCACGTAGACGCCAGGCCGCGGGTCCGGGTGGTGGCAAAGGGCCAGCAGGGGCAGCCCCGGCAATGTAAAAGGCTCGTCCACGCAGCGCACGCCCCAGTCAGCTGGTGGATCACCGGCGTGGCTGTCGTGGTTGCCGCGCACCAGGGTCAGTTGCAGCGAGGCATGCGCGGCGCGCCAGGCCGCCACGGCGGCCAGCGTGCCGGCCGTGCGTGAGCGCGCCGCGTGCAGCAGGTCCCCCAGGAAGACGATGTGCTTGGCGCCGCAGGCCAGCAGCGCGTCGCTCAGGCGCTGCAGCGTGCCGGCCGTGGTGGCCACAGGCACCGGCACGCCCACCTTGCGGGAGGACTGGGCTTTGCCGATGTGCGCGTCGGCCACCAGCAGCACGCCCTGGTCGGGCAGGCAGGCTGCGCGCTGCGGTAGCAGGTGCAGCCGGGCACCGCCGGCCAGCAGTTCCTCCGCCACCTGGGGCACGGCGCTCAGTGCGCCTGGGGCGTGAGCCGGGTCAAGGCCAGGTCCAGGTGTTCCGTCGGCAGCCGCTTGAAGCCGGACCGCGCGTAACGCTGCAGCCGCCCGACCACCAGCGACGTGATCGCCGAAGCCAAAGCTTGCGCATCGACCGTGGGCGTGGACGACCCGGCCGCTTCAGCCGCGCCACGCAGGCACTGGCGCAACTGCGATTCCACGCGGTCGAAGAACTGGTTCATGCGGGCAATGAGGCGTTCGTGTTCGAACACCAGCGCGTCACCCACCATCACGCGCGTCATGCCGGGGTTCTTCTCGCCGAACTGCAGCAGCACGGCGGCAATTTTCTGCGCCTGCACGGCCGCCGCAGGTTCGCGTTCGGTGATCTGGTTGATCAGCGTGAAGACGCTGGTCTCTATGAATTCGATCAGCCCTTCGAACAT
>JANOAM010000125.1:0-10144 GCA_031411215.1 Betaproteobacteria bacterium | reverse complement strand
CCGCCGCGGTCCACCATGTTGGCCGGGCCGTAGAGCCGCACCAGGGGCCGGCCGTTGCCGTGGCGCAGGGCCAGCAGTTGCGTCAGCAGCCAGCCAGTGAGGCACTGCACACGCGTCTGGATGGTGTCCATGCCGATGCGCTGCAGGTGCTTGAGGCCGATCTCCACCGCCGGGATGCTGAGGTAGTTCAGCGTGCCGTCCTCAAAGCCCGCTTCGCCCGCGGACAGCACATGCATACGGCCCTGCACGGTGGCGAAGTTGACCGTGCCGCCGCCGAACCAGGGCCGGCGCAACAGCGGCAGTGTCTCGTTGCGCACCAGCAGGCAACCCACGCCGGTGGGGTAGCCGAACATCTTGTAGAACGACAGCACCACGAAGTCGGGTCTGTGCAGCTGCAGGTCCAGCCGGTTGGTGGGCACGAAGGCCGCGGCGTCCAGCAGCACCTGCCAGCCCTGGGCGCGGGCTGTTTCGATCAGCGACAGCGGGTGCTTGACGCCGGAGAAGTTGGACTGCGCGGGGAAGGCCAGCAGCCGCGGCTTGCGGGTTTGGCCGGATGTGTCGCCGGCCGCCAGCAGCGCATCCATCGCGGGCAGGTCGATGCGCAAGTCCGGGCGCGTCAACGGCGCGTAGTCCAGCTGCGCGCCCTTGGCTTGTGCGAATTCGCGCAGGCCGTTGACGGAGTTGTGGTTGTCCGCCGTCAGCAGCAATCGGGACCCGGGCGCGAAGGGGAAGGACTCGCCCACCAGCTTCAACGCGTTGGATGCGTTGAGCGTGAAGATGGCGGTGTAGCGGCCGGTGGCCATGAAGTGCGCCAGCACCGCGGCGCGTGCGCTTTCCACCAGGTCCGTCATGGCCATGGACGTGGGGTTCACCGAATGCGGGTTGCCCAGCACCTGCGCATTCAGCATTTCCATGTGCTCGCGCAACTGGCTGCTGGCGTGCAGCGCGCCACCGGTGTAGTCCAGGTAGACCTGGCCGGTGGTGTCCAGTCGGGCGTAGTCCGTGGCACGCAGCCCGTCCAGCGCCGCGGTGCCGGCGTAGTCGGGGTGGCGCTGCAGGAAGCCGTCGTGCACGCTCATCGCCCCATGGCGTAGAACTCGTCGTTGGGCCGCATGCTGGTGACGTTGGCCATGCGGTTGGACATGCCGAAGAAGGCGGCAATGGCGGCGATGTCCCAGGCGTCTTCGCGGTCAAAGCCGTGTTGCTCCAGCGTGGCGAAGTCCTGCTCGTCCACGGCATAAGACTGCTGCGACACCTTCATGGCGAAGTCCAGCAGGGCCTTCTGGCGTGGCGTGAGGTCGGCCTTGCGGTAGTTCACCGCCACCTGGTCGGCCAGCAGCGGGTTCTTGGCGCGGATGCGCAGGATGGCGCCGTGTGCAATGACGCAGTACTGGCACTGGTTGGCGTTGCTGGTGGCCACCACGATCATTTCGCGCTCGGCCTTGGTGATGGGCCCCTTCTTTTCCATCAGCGCGTCGTGGTACGCGAAGAAGGCGCGGAACTCGTCGGGCCGGTGCGCCAGCGCCAGGAACACGTTGGGCACGAAGCCGGACTTTTCCTGCACGGCCAGGATGCGCTGGCGGATGTCTTCCGGCAGGTCCTTGAGGTCAGGGACGGGAAAGCGGCTGATGGGCAGGGCGCTGGTCATGGGAGCTCCGGTTGAGGCCGCAATGATCCCAAATTCGCCCGCCGTGCGGTCAGCCTGTGGTGGCCACGGCCAGTCAGTGTGCTGAGCCTTGAGCCCCTTGGACCTGTGGCAAGGCTCTTCGCCTCCGTGATTTCATGCATGCCCGGCGCGCCGGGCAATTGCACAATGGGGTATCGAACAACTGCTTACGCGGGATGTCCGGATGTCCGGAAGCCTTCTGTGATTCGACCCTGCCGCGTCGCTGGGTGCCTGCGGTGGCCTTGGGCACTTTGCGCCATGCTGCTGCTGCCGGTGTCGGCGCTGGCGGCCGAACGCTTGGCCCTGGTGGTGGGCAACGACGGCTACCGCAACGTGTCCAAGTTGGCCAACGCGCGCAACGACGCGCGACTGATGGCGCAGTTGCTGCGTGAAGCGCACTTCGAGGTTACCCTGGCCGAGGACTTGGGCCGCACCGACTTCTGGCGCGCCGTGGACACGCTGAAGGCGCGCATACGCAAGGGCGACGAAGTGGTGGTGTTCTACGCCGGCCACGGTGTGCAGCTGGGCTCCGACCCGGTGCTGCTGCCGGTGGACATCCAGGCCGAAAACGAAGACCAGCTGGCGCGTGACGGCGTGGCCGTGTTCCGGCTGCAGGAGGCGCTGAAGGACGCGCGTGCCGCGGTGATCATCATTGACGCCTGCCGCGACAACCCCTTCCCCAAGCAAGGCACCCGGTCCCTGGGCGCCACACGCGGGCTGGCACCCGTGGAGGCGGCCGAGGGCATGGCCATCCTGATGTCCGCCGGCCGCGGCCAGACGGCGCTGGACGGGCTGCCCGGCCAGAGTGCCTCCAACGGCCTGTTCACGCAGGCCCTGGTGCAGACCTTGCGCAACCCGGCCATCGGCATGCGCGCGGCCCTGCTGGAGGTGCGGGACCGTGTCGAGGACGCGGCACGGCGTGTCGGCCACAGCCAGCGCCCGGCGCTGGTGGACGAGATGCGGGGCGACTTCCGCCTGTTCGCGGGTCCATTGCCGGGCGGGGCGCCGCGGCCGGCCACGCTTGCCCTGGCGGGCGACCCAGCCGGCGCGCGCACTCCCGGTGCTGCCGAACCCGCCGCCGCGGCTCCAAGTGGGGGTGCGGCTCCGAACATCACCCTCAACGTCAATGTGGGCGCCCCCGTTCAACCGGCAGCCGCCCCGCCCGCGGCCCCGCCCGTTGCGCTGCCACCCACCACGGCCGCGCTGCCGCGCAAGGTCAAGCTGCTGTGGGACACGGGCCCGCGCGGCGCCACGCCGACGCTGGGCGCCACCACCCATGCAGAGGTGGAGGCCGCGTTCGTCAAAGCGCTGCTGGCCGCCGACATCCCGCTCACCCTGCCGGACGCTGCGCGGCAGGACACGGCGGGCGACGCGCCCAATGCCTCGCATGTGCTCACCGTCACTGTGCTGGCCGATGCGCGTTCACCTCTGGGCGTGGGCTTCAGGATGACGGTGAAGTCCGCGGCCGCGCAGGACTACCTGTTTTCGCACTACGCCCAAGCCAAGGGGCCGACAGAGCCGCCGCCGCGCAAGTTCACCTATGTTGCGGGTGACACGGGTTTCAGGAAGGTGGAGATTACCGAGGCGCCGGTGATCGATACCGCTGAGCTGGGGCGCGCCCTGGCCGACGAGGTGAAGGCTGCGCTCAAGCGCGCGCTGCAATGACGGCGCGCAGATCAACGATGTTCAACCGACCTGGAGGGGTTGCTGATGAGAACTGCATTGCGGAGTGGGCTGGGATTGTTGGCCGTGCTGGCCCTGGTGGGCTGCGGAACACCGCCACGGGTGCTCAAGGTCACGTCGACCGGTGGTGACGCGCACCCCCTGGTCAAGGTTTCACCGACCGGCCAGATGGACGTGGCGGGCGTCAACATCGGCGACACCGTGGTCTTCGCGCCCGGCAGCATGCGCGCTGTTGTGCGTTCACCGGTGGTCAACATCGTGCTCTATGAGGATGGTTCCATCACCGAGGCCGAGAACAAGAAGGCCCTGTCCATCAACCGCCGAGAAGGCGCCAAGATCGAGGTCATGAAGGGGCGCCTGTTCAAGGGCGACTTCATGCAGCAGTCCATCGCCATCGACCTCAACGGCAAGGACCCGTTCCGCTACGACGTGGAACTGCTGCTGATGGCCTTCAATCGCGGTGAGAAGGCCTTCCGCGGCGACCTGGCGGTGTACGACCTGTTGCCGCCGGAACTGCAACTGCTGGGCACGGGCAAGGCCACGAAGTACAACGACCGCCGCAGCGTGAAGGGCGCGTTGAGCGCGATCCCGCTGGTGGGCCTCTTTTCGATGGGCATGGACAACTTCTCCAATTCCGGCGAAGAGGTCGAGATCCTGGCCGAGCGCCTGGACAGCGTGAGCAAGTACACCTTCCGCCGCCTGGTGCTGGAGCCGGGCCAGGCGGTGGGCTTCAACATCCGGGTGCGCTACACGCCGCCCAGTACCGAGGAACTGGAGGACCTGCGACTTGAATCCCGGCCCATGACGCCGGGCATGGCGCAGTGAGCCGGCGTGCCGGCTCGCGCCGGCCGCGTCGTTGGCCAGCGGGACCGACCGGACTGGCGGCGGTGCTGCTGTGCAGTGCTGCCTTGCTGCCGCCCGCGGTGGCCAAGTCGGAACGCGAACTGGTGAAGGAGGCCGACGCCTTCGTCAAGAACAAGCCCGCGCCGCTGCAGCAGTTCCTGCACACGCTGTACATGGAAGGCGAGTGGAGCAGCGTGCTCAACCTGAACCTGTTCGCGCTGGCCGCCCTGGAAGTGGGCAAGCCGGACCTCGCCGAGCGTGCGCTGGACCTGTCCACGGCACGCATCCTGCGCATTTACGCGGACGACCCCAACGCGGCCAAGGCGCGGTCGCTGTGGTCGGCGGAAGAAGAGAAGGACTTCAAGGGCGAGCCTTTCGAACGCGCCATGGCCTTCCTCTACCGCGGTCTGCTGTACCTGCGCGAAGGCGACTTCCAGAACGCACGCGCCTCGTTCCTGCAGTCCGACCTGCAAAACGCCATGGGCCAGACCGAGAAGTACGCCAGCAGCTTTGCGCTGCCGGTGTTCCTGGCAGCCTGGGCTTCGTCATGCGACGGCGACGAGGCCCGCGCCGCAGACCTGCTGGCGCAGGCACGCAAGTTCGCGGTCGACCCCTACTTCAAACGTTTTGGCGACAAGCTGCCGCGCCACATCACCCTGCTCGAACGGGGCATCGGGCCCGAGAAGGTGACGCTGGGGGACGCCAAGGCGATCCTGAGTTTCCTGCCGCAGCCCGACACGGCCAGCATGGTGTCCACCGTCTACGCCACGGCGCCGGCCGGCGCCACGCCGGACCAGGACGTGGCCGCCAACCTGGACTGGCTGGCGCTGACACGCGGCGGCCGCCCCATCCAGGGCATCCTGAACGGCAAGGTGTCCTTCAAGGAGACCACGGGCAACATCGCCGACTTCGGCAACCAGGTGGCGTCCAGCCTCTACCAGTCCCTGGGCCAGCTGGGTGCGGACAAGGCGGCGGTGGCCAAGAACCTGGCCTCCCTGGGGCTGGGCGCGCAGGTGCTGGGCGGTTTTGCCGGCCTGCTGTCGAGCAGGACCAACACCGAGGCCGACACGCGCTACTGGGGATCGCTGCCCAAGATCTTTGTCATCGAGTCGTTCAAGGACAGCGCCGACGTGAGCGTCAAGCACTTCCTGGTGGCGGGCGCCGCCAAGCCGCGCCCGGTGCTGGTGTCGCTGCCAGCGGGCGGCAAGTGCAGCTTTGCCTGGGGCCGTGAGGTGCCGGGGCTGGACGCCACCCATGGTGGCGCCGGCAACCCGTCTCCCTGGCCGGCCGAACCGCGGGAAAGCAAGCGCGACAAGGCCAACGAGGGCCTGCGCAACCTGCTGCGCACGTCGATTCAGTGACCCAACCGTGATTCAACAGCGACCGGACCGGACATGAACAAAAAACAACTGCTCGCCGCGTTTGCCAGCGGCGTCTTGATGGCGAGCTGCGCGACAGGCGGCGGCGGCTCCGGCGTGGTCGACGTGGCGCCCGGCTCCAAGGCGCCGGCTGCCGGCGTGGGCATCGAGGGGCGGGACATCGTTTCCATGACCAACACGATGGCGCGCGACATCGTCGCCAACAAGCGCGTGGTGGGCGACGGCAAGACGCCGCCGCGCGTGATCATCGATGCCCAGTTCTTCCGCATCGAAGGCAGCCAGCCGATGAACCGCAACCTCATCTCGCAGCGCCTGCTGGTCGAACTCAACCGCGCGGCGGCGGGGCGCCTGGTGTTTGTTGGCCGACGCCACGCCGGCATGGTGGCCGAAGAGCGGGACCTCAAGCGTGACGGCGTCACCGACCAGGCCAGCGGCAGGATGACCAAGGCCCAGATGGGCGCCGACTACCGCCTGGCCGGCAGCTTTTCGACCATGGACCAGGTGCAGACCAACACCGGACGGCAGCAGCGCTACAACCAGCTGGTGTTCGAACTGGTGGACCTGGAAAGCGGCGAGATCGTCTGGACCGGCTTGTACGAAGTGGAACGCTCGGCCACGGACGACGTGGTCTACCGCTGACGAAGCCGGGCGCGGGCGGCCGGCGCCGCTCTGATGATCTCGACTCATCTGAGCCTGGGCTCAGATGATCTCGAAGTAGCGCTTCAACTCCCAGTCGGTCACGGCGTCCTGCCACTGCCGGTGTTCCCAGTCGCGCGTGGCGGCGAAGTGGTCGACGAAGGTGTCGCCCAGGAAGTCGCGTGCGATGTCGGACTTCTGGAAGACGCGTGTGGATTCGATCAGTGAACGCGGCGCGCGCGGGACGTTTTCTGCGCCCTGGTTGGTGCCGGTGATGGGCGGCGTGGTGAGCTTCAGGCCCTTTTCCACACCGTGGATGCCCGCGGCAATGACGGCGGCCATGGCCAGGTACGGGTTCACGTCGGCACCCGGGCAGCGCGTCTCCAGGCGCGTGGCCTTGGGCGAGCCGGCAATGACGCGGAAGCTGGCCGTGCGGTTGTCCAGGCCCCAGGTGGGCTTGACGGGTGCCCAGAAGCCGTCCACCAGGCGCTTGTAGCTGTTGATGGTGGGCCAGAACATCGGTGCGAAGTCCATCAGGCAGGCCACCTGGCCGGCGAGATAACTCTCGAAGAGCTTGCTCATCTTGCGCGGGCTCTTGGCGTCGTAGAAGAGGTTGTTCTTGCCGTCCGACAAGCTCTGGTGGATGTGGCCGCTGCAGCCCGGCAGCGCTGCGCTCCACTTGGCCATGAAGCTGGGCATGACGCCGTGCTGCTTGCCGATTTCTCGCGCGCCGGTCTTGAAGAGGATGGCGCGGTCGGCCTGTTCCAGCGCGCTGCTGAAGGCGATGGCCACTTCGTACACGCCGGGGCCGGTTTCGGTGTGCAGGCCTTCGATGGGCACACCGAACGCCGCCATCTCGTCGAACAGCGCGTTGAAGAAGGGCTTCTGGTCGGCCATGCGCAGCAGCGAATAGCCGAACATGCCGGGCGTGATGGGCTCCGGCCCGACGCCTTTCTTCGCAGCCCAGCTCTGCGGGGTTTCCGCAAAGTTGAACCATTCGAATTCCATGCCCGTCATGGCCTGCAGTCCCAGCTTCTCGGCGCGTCTGAGCACCCGCTTCAGCGTCTGTCGCGGGCACACCGGGTAGGGCGTGCCGTCGGCATTCACGAACTCGCCCAGGAAGAAGGGCACCTGGTTGTCCCAGGGCACATTCCGGTGCGTGGACAGGTCCAGCCGCGCCAGCGCATCCGGGAAGCCGTGCTGCCAGCCGGTGACCTGGGTGTTGTCGTAGCACTGGTCGCTGCTGTCCCAGCCGAAGACGACGTCGCAGAAGCCGAAGCCGCCGTCCGGGTAGGGCTGGGCGGCACCTTCGAACTTGTTGATGTGCAGGTACTTGCCGCGCAGGATGCCGTCGATGTCGCTGCAGGCCACCTTGACCTTCTGTGCGCCGCTCTTGCGGATGGCGGCCCAGGCGGGGTGGGGCTGCGGGGCACTGTTCTTTTTGCTCGGCATGCGGCGAACTCCAAGGAAGGCGGGGCCCATGGGGAGCCCCCTTCCAGCCAGCGTACCAGCAACGGCGCGTGCCCAGCCCCGTTGAACCCCCTACTGCTTGGCCCCCTCGCCCAGCCGCCGCCCCAGGCCGATGGCGTAGGGCGCGGCGCGGGCTTGCAGCATGGGGTCGGCCGAGGCCTCCACGCCCTTGGGCAGCAGCGTGGGCACGTAGGTGATGGTCAGGCACTCGCCCGCGCCGTCGGCAGCCACCGACTTGATCGTCAGGCGGCCCAGCGTGAGCTTGCGCCGGTCTTCGGGCAGCGGCACCACGGCGCTGTCCAGGCGGTCGCCGGCCTGCGCCAGTTGCAGCTTGAAGTCAAAGGCCACGTTGCCGGCGGCCACGCGCTGGCGCAGGTCGTCGGCCAGGAAGTTCGGTCCCTTGGCCTTGGCTTCGTCATCGCTCAGGCCCTGGGTGCCGCCCACGGGTTCGAAGGTCCATTTGCCCCACTGCTTGTCGCCCTTGGCGTTGGTGAAGCCGAAGGCGTGCACGCCCCAGTAGTTCACGGCGCCAAAGCTGGCCGGCACCGGCTGGCTGGCAAAGTATTTGCCCTGCAGCAGCACTTCCGGGTTGGCGTCGGCAAAGGCCTTCACCTTGGCCGCGTCTGGCATTTTGGTGGCGGGGTCGGGCTGCAGGGACTGCAGCCGGCCCAGGAATTGCTCGGGTGTGGCCGCGCCGAACACGGGGGCGGAGATGTTGCCCATCTGCCAGACCTCGCCACCTGGCAAGTTGAACTGCAGCGCCAGGTTGCGCTGGCTGCGGGCGTTGTCGGGCGCCTTGGGGTTGGCACCGCCCACCGAGAAACGCACCACCACCGGCACCGGTTGGCCACTGAAGGCGGATGCAACCGACAAGGCGCGGCCATCGGCGTTGCCCACGAATTCCCCCACGGCGCAGATGCCCTTGGCGCCGCTGCGGCGGAAGCCTTCGAACTTGCCGAAGGTGGCTTCGAACTGGTTGATGAACTGGTTGGGGTCGGTCTGGGCGGCGGCGGGCAGGCTGCCAAGGCTTGCCAGGGTGGCCAGCGCGCAGGCGCTCAAGGGGAGGCGGCGGATGGAATACATGGGGTCTCCTGAAGGGGTGCAAACGCAAAGCGCCAGCTGAAGGCGTGGCGCAGCCAGCCCCAGTCCGTCGGGCCGGCGCCGGACTTCTTACGCGGCAGGAGCCCTCTTGTATGCAGCCGGCGCTTCAGGCCGCTGGCTGGCCGCTGGGAATGCCCATCTCATTCAGGGTCTCGGCCACCGCTGCCACCGCCTGCCGCATCTCGTTGGCGCCGATGGCGCCGATGCAGCCCACCCGGAAGGTCTCCACCTGCGTGAGCTTGCCGGGGTACAGGATGAAGCCGCGCGCCTTGGCGGCTTCGTAGAAGCGGCGGAACTCGTAGGCCGGGTGCGCTGGCGCGTGGAAGGTGACGATGATGGGCGCCTGCACCTCCGGCCGCAGGAAGGGCTTGAAGCCGAGTGCCGCCATGCCGTCCACCAGTGCGCGGCAGTTGGCCGTGTAGCGGGCCAGTCGCGCGGGCCGGCCACCTTCTTCCTCGAACTGCGCAATGGCTTCGCTCAGCGCCACCAGCACATGCGTGGGCGGCGTGAAGCGCCACTGGCCGGTCTTTTCCATGTAGACATGCTGGTCGTGCAGGTCCATGGCCAGGCTCTGGCTGTTGCCCGCACAAACGTCCACGATGGCCTTGCGCAGGAAGACGAAGCCCATGCCGGGCACACCTTCCAGGCACTTGCCGCTGGCGGCCACCAGCGCGTCAAAGCGCACTTCGCGTGCGTCTATGGGCAGCGCGCCGAAGCTGCTCATGGCGTCGATGATCAGGCCCTTGCCCAGGCGTTGGCAGACGGCCGCGACCTCGGCCAGCGGGTTGAGCACGCCGGTGCCGGTTTCGCAGTGGATCAGCACCACGTGCGTGATGGAGGGGTCGGCCTGGAGCAGGGCTTCCAGCACCGCAGGCGACACCGGCTCTTCTTCGGCCTGCGGCACCACGGTGGCGCGCCGGCCCATCAGCTGCGTGAGCCTGGCGGCGCGCTTGCAGTAGGCGCCGTTGTCCATCACCAGCACGTGGCCGCCCTTCGGCACCACGGTGGCCACGGCCGCTTCCACGCTGAAGGTGCCGCTGCCTTGCAGAGGCACCAGCACGTGGCTGTCCTGCCCGTGCACGATGTCCAGCAGCCGGTTGCGCACGCTGGCTGTGACGGCGATGAAGTCGGTGTCCCAGCTGCCCCAGTCCTTCAGCATCGCGAGCTTGGTGCGCAGCGTGGTGGTGAGTGGTCCGGGGGTCAGCAGGATGTGGTCGCGGTCCATTTTCTTGGTCTCCTACTTACGGCGCCTTCCAGGCCTGGGTGCGTTTGTCGACGTACCAGGACAGCGCCATGAACAGCAAGGTGGCCACTGCATTGGCGGCGGCAATGAGCACCGCCATGGCGGCGGCAGCGCCAATCTCGC
>JANOAM010000124.1:0-4954 GCA_031411215.1 Betaproteobacteria bacterium | reverse complement strand
CCACGCGTCCAGCGCGGCCTTGCTGGCCACGTAGGCACTGAAGCGCGGTGCGTTGGTCAGCACGCCGATGCTGCTGATGTTGACAACGTGACCCTTCTTCTTGGCCACCATGCCGGGCAACAGACCCATGGTCACACGCAGGCAGCCGAAGTAGTTCAGCTGCATGGTGCGTTCGTAGTCGTGGAAGCGGTCGTAGCTGCTTTCAATGGCGCGGCGGATGCTGCGGCCGGCGTTGTTGATCAGGAAGTCGACACCGCCATGCTGCGCGATCAGCAGCTTCACGAAGCGGTCGCAGTCGGCCATGTCAGCGATGTCCGCGCTGCAGGCCACGAAGGCATGGCCGCGGGCCTTGGCTTCGGCGCAGGCCTCGTCCAGCTTGGCTTGGTCGCGGCCGCAGATGACGGTGGTGGCGCCGGCTTCGGCAAACTTGTGCGCCGCCGCCAGGCCGATGCCGGACGAGCCGCCCGTCACCAGCACCACCTTGCCCTGCACGGCACCTTTCAGGCTGCGGTCTATGAACAGGTCCGGGTCCAGGTGGCGTTCCCAGTAATCCCACAGCACCCAGGCATAGTCGTGCAGGTTGGGGCATTCAATGCCGCTGCCCTTCAACACGGCGTCCAGTTCCCGCCGGTCGTAGCGCGTGGGGAAGTTGACGAAGGTGAACATGTCGTCGGGCAGGCCCAGGTCCTTCATCACCGCGTGGCGGATGCGGCGCACCGGTGCCAGCGCCATCAGGCCCTTCTTCACGCTCTTGGGGATAAAGCCCAGCAGCGCCGCGTTGACGAACAGGTTCATCTTGGGTGCGTGTGCGGCCTTGCTGAAGATGTCCAGCACGTCGCCGACGCGGTAGCCCTGCGGGTCCACCAGGTGGAAACATTTGCCCGCAAGCTCGGACTTGCCCTTGTGGCTCTGCTTGCTGTGGCTGATGTAGTCAATGCAACGCACGACAAAGTCCACCGGCACGATGTTGATGCGCCCGCCTTCTATGCCCATGCTGGGCAGCCACGGCGGCAGGATCTGGCGCATGCGCTGGATCAGCTTGAAGAAGTAGTAAGGCCCGTCAATCATGTCAATCTCTCCGGTCTTGCTGTCGCCCACCACCAACGCCGGGCGGTAGATGGTCCACGGCACTTTGCAGTCCCGGCGCACGATCTTCTCGCTCTCGTGCTTGGTCATGAAGTAAGGGTGCTCCAGCCCTTCCGCTTCGTCGAACATGTCCTCGCGGAACACACCCTCGTACAGGCCCGCGGCGGCGATGCTGCTGACATGGTGCACATGACCGGCGTTGATGGCTCTGGCGAAGTCCACCAGGTTTCGGGTGCCTTCCACGTTGACATGCACCTGGCTCTCTTCATCAGCGCTGAGGTCGTAGACCGCGGCCAGGTGGTACAGCGCGTCGACACGGCCTTTCAGCGCTTTGATGTGCGCGGCCGACACACCCAGCTTGGGCGCGGTGAGGTCACCGGTCAGCGGCACAGCGCGCGCCTTGCTGGCACCTCTCAAGCCCCAGTAGCCGTACAGCGCGTCCAGCTTGCTTTCGCTGCCTTCGCGCACCAGGAAGCTCACGCTGCTGCCCTTGCGCGCCAGCAGCGTCTTGACCAGGCGCTTGCCTATGAAACCGGTGGCGCCGGTGACGAAGTAGTGCATGCGTGTCTCCCAGGGGTGACCAGAGGCGGCGGCCAGCATAGAGCCGTCTCACTAGAACTTTAGGCTGCAGCCCCCAGGGGGGAACCCTATATTTCTCTCACCGAACAACCACCCGCCCAGCGAGGATCAAGCCATGGTCAAGAAGATGAAGAGCACCGCCGAGAAGGCCACCGACAGCATCAAGAGCAGCGCCAAGAGCGGTGCCAAGGACATCGCCGGCAAGGCCGCCATGCTGATGGACAGCCAACTGGCCAATTCCGTCAAGGACTCGGCCCAGCACATCTGGCTGGCTGGCATGGGCGCTTTCAGCCGTGCGCAGGAAGAAGGCACCAAGGTCTTTGATGCGCTGATCAAGGAAGGCATGAGCCTGCAGAAGAAGACTCAAGGGCTGGCCGAAGAAAAGATCAGCGAAGTGACGGGCAAGATGAGCGCCATGGCCGGCACCGTGTCCGCCAAGGCCGGTCAGAACTGGGACAAGCTGGAAGGCATCTTCGAACAGCGCACCGCCAAGGCGATGAACAAGCTGGGCGTGCCCACCGCCAAGGACGTGGAAGCGCTGACCCAGCGTGTTGACCAACTGGCTGCTGCGGTCGCCAAGCTGAACAAGTCCGGCGCCGTCAAGGTGGCGCCCAAGGCTGCCGTGAAGCTGGCCACCAAGCCCGCCGCCAAGAAGGCGGTCGTGACGCCTTTCTCCAAGGCCCCCGCCAAGCGCGCACGCAAGACCGCAGCCGCCTGAGCCGGTTCATGACCTGATGAAGGGCGCTGCGGCGCCCTTCTTGCCATGTGACCATGACTGATTCACCGAAGCCCCGCATCGGCCTGGCCCTGGCCGGTGGCGGGCCGCTGGGCGCCATCTACGAGATCGGTGCGCTGTGCGCGCTGGACGAAGCCGTGCCCGGCCTGGACCTCAACGCCATGGACGGTTATGTGGGCGTGTCGGCGGGTGGCTTCGTGGCTGCCGGCCTGGCCAACGGCCTGACGCCGCGCCAGCTGTGCACGGCTTTCATCGAAAACGAAGGCCCGGCCGACGACATCGTGCGGCCCAGTGTTTTCATACGCCCCGCGCTGGCCGAATACGCACGACGCCTGGCATCCCTGCCTGCGGTGGTTGCGCGCGCTGGCTACGGCTTTGCGGTGCAGGGCCGGCCGCTGTTGGCCGCGCTGGAACAACTGGGCCGTGTGCTGCCCACAGGCCTGTTCGCCAACGCGCCGCTGGAACGCGAGATGCGCCGGCTGCTCAGCGCGCCCGGCCGCCACAACGACTTCCGCAGCCTGCTGGCCGAACGCGGCCGCCGCCTGGTGCTGGTGGCCACCGACCTGGACAGCGGCGAGGCAGCGCCCTTCGGCCTGCCGGGTTGGGACGCCGTGCCCATCTCCCAGGCCGTGGCCGCCAGTGCCGCGCTGCCGGGCCTGTTTCCGCCTGTGCAGCTGAACGGCCCGCATGGCCCGCGCTGGTATGTGGACGGCGCGCTGAAGAAGACGCTGCACGCCCGCGTGCTGCTGGACATGGGCCTGGACCTGGTGCTGTGCCTGAACCCGCTGGTGCCTTTTGATGCCACCCATGCGCGCCACCGTGTGCTCGGCGAGGCCGAAGACCGCATCCCGCACCTGGTGGACGGCGGCCTGCCGGTGGTGCTGAGCCAGACCTTCCGCACCTTGATCCATTCCCGCCTGGAACTGGGCATGAAGGGCTACGAGACCAGTCACCCCGGCACCGACATCCTGCTCTTCGAACCCGACCACCGTGACGGTGCGCTGTTCCTGGCCAACACCTTTGGCTATGGCCAGCGCCGCGCCCTGGCCGAACACGCCTACCAGCGCACCCGTGCCGACCTGCGTTCGCGCCGCGGCACCCTGGGCGCGGCCTTGGCCCGCCACGGCCTGTTGCTGGACGACACGGTGCTGGACGACAAACAGCGCCACCTGCTGCGCCCGCGCAAGCACCGCCCCGGCACCCGCGCCGCGCAGGCGCTGCGCCGGCTGGACGAGGTGCTGGACGACCTGCAGCGCAGCCTGGCCGCGTTCGAGACGCGGTAACCGTCAAGGCCGTGGCAAACCCGGGCTCAACCCGCGCCCGGCCCGGTCGATAACGGGACGTGAACCCGCCACCTCCTACCGACGCCATCGACCCTTCCGACCGCGTGCGCGGCCGCCTCATGGCGCAGTCACTGGGCGCGCTGCTGGACGGCGCCCGCGGCGCACGCGAAGTGCTTCCTCACTTGGCCGCGGTGGAGCGGGGCCTTCTTGAACATGGCCTGGGCGCCATCGAACGGGTGCCCGAGCACTGGCTGGGGCGCATCTGTTCGCAGCTGTCCAGCCTGCCCCTGCCCGAGCAGGACCCGCCGCTGTACGACCTGCTGCAGCGCCTGGTGGCCCGGCAGCGTGCGCAGCCCACCGGCGACAGCGACTGGATGAACGACCCCGCAGGGGGCTTCCACCCGGAAAAGACGGTGGTGATCCGCGAGATCAGCCATTCCGAATTCGCGGCGGCGTCCGAAGAGAACCTCACCACCATCCGGCTGCCTCTGCGGTAAGGCAGCGGCAGCCGAAGTCAGCATCCTCAGCCGAGGGATCAAGCCAAGTAGCGCGCCCGCAAGTGCGCCTGGAAGTGCGCCGGGTTCAGCGTCTCGCCACTGGCGCGCACCGCCAGTTCATCCGTGGTCCAGCGGCTGGCCTGCGTCCAGATGTTGTCGCGCAGCCAGGTGAAGACCGGGGCCAGGTCGCCTGCGCCTATGCGTGCGTCCAGGTCCGGCATGGCACGGCGCATGGCGGCAAACCACTGCGCGGCATACATGGCCCCCAGTGAATAGCAGGGGAAGTAGCCAAACAGCGCCTCGGGCCAGTGCACGTCCTGCAGCGGGCCGTTCTGGAAGTTGCCGCGCGTGTCCACACCCAGCAGTTCCTGCATCTTGGCGTCCCACAGCGCCGGGATGTCCTCGGGTTCGATCTCGCCTTCGATCAGCGGTCGCTCTATCTCGTAGCGCAGGATGATGTGCGCAGGGTAGGTCACCTCGTCGGCGTCGACGCGAATGAAGCCGGGCTTCACGCGGGTCATCAGCTTGTGCAGGTTGCCGGGCTCAAACGCCGGCTGGTGGCCGAAGGCATGGCTGACCAGCGGGGCGATCAGCTTGACGAAGCCGGGGTGGCTGCCCAATTGCATTTCAAAGCTGAGGCTCTGGCTCTCGTGCAGCGCCATGCTGCGCGCGTCGGCCACGGGCTGGCCCAGCAGGTCGCGCGGCAGGTTCTGTTCGTAGCGGCCGTGGCCGGTTTCGTGCACCGTGCCCATCAGGCTGATGAGGAATTCGTT
>JANOAM010000123.1:0-1792 GCA_031411215.1 Betaproteobacteria bacterium | reverse complement strand
CCTGGCCGCTGAAGTCCACGGGCTCGCCGTCGCCTTCGGCGGCGCGCTGGTCTTCGCCGAAGTCGAATTCCAGCTTCCAGTTGCTGATCTCGGGGTCCAGCACCAGCTTCAGTTCGGCCGTGAAGGGCCAGCCGGCCTTGGAGCGGAAGCCTTCCAGCGGGCCGATTTTCTTGTCGCGGATGAAGCCTTCAGCTTCGGCCGTTTCAAAGGCACGGCCGGCCGGGATCTTGGTGATGGAAAAGCCGCAGCCTTCCTCTGCACCGGCCAGTCCTGTGCAGGCGAAGCGGCGGTAGTTCTCCTTCACCACGCCGCCGCAGTTGGGGCAGGCGGTGGCCAGCGTCGCGTAGTCGCCGGGGATGGTGTCGCGGTCGTATTCCTTGGCCTTCTTGACGATGCGCTCGGCCATCTTGCCAATCTCGGCCATGAAGTCGCTGCGGCTCAGGCGGCCGTGCTCCATCTCGGCCAGCTGGTATTCCCAGTTGCCTGTGAGGTCCGCGCGCGTCAGGTCTTCAATCGCCAGGCCACGCAACAGCGTCATCAGCTGGAAGGCCTTGGCCGTGGGCACCAGTTCGCGGCCGTCGCGCAGCATGTACTTCTCGGCGATCAGGCCTTCGATGGTCTGCGCGCGCGTGGCTGGCGTGCCCAGGCCCTTTTCCTTCATCGCGTCGCGCAGCTCTTCGTCTTCGATCAGCTTGCCAGCGCCTTCCATCGCGCTCAGCAGCGTGGCTTCGGTGTAGCGCGCGGGTGGTTTGGTCTTCAGCGCGTTGACGTCCACGCTCTCCGTGCGCACCTGTTCGCCCGGAGCCACTGCCACCAGGTTGGCGTCCTCGTCCTGCGCTTCCTTGCCGTAGACGGCCAGCCAGCCCGGATTCACCAGCACCTTGCCGTTGGTCTGAAAGACATGCTCCGCGCCCTTCACGGCCACTGTGCTGATGCGCGTGGTGACCATGAATTCCGCGCTCGGGTAGAAGACCGCGATGAAGCGCTTGACGATCATGTCGTACAGCTTCAATTCGATCTCGGTCAGGCTCTTGGGCGCCTGCAGCGTGGGGATGATGGCGAAGTGGTCCGACACCTTGGTGTTGTCGAACACGCGCTTCACCGGCTTCACATAGCCGTCCTTGAGGCTCTTGCCGGCGTGCGCGCTCAGCTCACGCAGCGGGCCGGGCAGGTCCTCGTCACGCAGCATTTCCAGCGTGGCCTTCACCGTGCCCACGTAGTCTTCCGGCAGTGCGCGGCTGTCGGTACGCGGGTAGGTCAGCACTTTGTGCTTTTCGTACAGGGCCTGGGCGATGCTCAGCGTGGTCTTGGCGCTGAAACCGAAGCGTGAATTCGCTTCGCGCTGCAAGGTCGTCAAGTCATACAGCAGGGGTGAAGCCTGCGTGCTGGGCTTGGCCTCGTCCACCACCGTGGCGGGTTGGCCGCGCACGACCTGCGCAATGGCTTGCGCGTCGGCTTCGTTCCAGTGGCGGTCGGCGCGCGCTTCCGCGTCGTCCGGGTTCTTCTTCCACTTGGGGTCGAACCACTTGCCTTCGTACTGGCCGGCCTGTGCGTCGAACGTCGCCTTCACTTCCCAGTAAGGGCGCGACACGTGTTTGCGGATCTTCTCTTCACGTTCGACAACGATGGACAGCGTGGGCGTCTGCACCCGGCCCACAGTCGTCAGGAAGAAACCACCGTCGCGGCTGTTGAAGGCCGTCATGGCGCGTGTGCCGTTGATGCCCACCAGCCAGTCGGCTTCAGACCGGCTGCGCGCGGCGTCCGCCAACCCGAGCATCTGCTTGTCGCTGCG
>JANOAM010000122.1:0-2144 GCA_031411215.1 Betaproteobacteria bacterium | reverse complement strand
CGGCTGGTGGAACTGGCGCGCTGGCGCGACCATCTGGCGCTGCCGCTGAACGTGAAGCCGCGTTTCTTTCCGGTGCCGGCGGATGACGCCGCACGCTTGATCATTGCCGTGGACCGGGCCGACGGCAGTGCGGCTGCGCTGAAGATCGGTGGCGCCATCCTGGCTGCGGTGTGGGCGCAGGAGCGCGACATTGCGAACTCCACCACACGCGCCGAACTGCTGGCCGAATGCGGCCTGTCGGCGTCACGCGCCGACGACGCGCGCGCGCCCGAAGTGCAGGCCACCTACGAACGGAACACGCAAGAGGCGATAGACGCGCAGGTCTTTGGCGCACCCAGCTATGTGGTGGAAGGCGAGATCTTCTGGGGCCAGGACCGGCTGGACTTCCTGAAAGCCCGCCTGCAGCGCGATTGAAACGCGCATGAAAAAGGGGCCCCGAAGGGCCCCTGTTCAATTCAGCGCCAGGCGCCTCAAGTGTTCACTTGAGGTGCTTGCTGATTTCCTTGGTCATCGCGAACATGCTGATGGGGCTGGTGCCGACAACGGCCTTCAGCTTGGCATCTGCATTGATCATGGTCCGCTTCAGCTTGTCTTGCAGGCTGTTCTTCTTGATGTATTCCCAGACCTTCTTCGTCACTTCCGTGCGGGGCAGGGCCTTGTCACCGATCACGGCGGCCAGCGCAGCGCTGGGCGTCATGGGCTTCATGAAGGCGGCGCTGGGTGCGCGCTTCTTCGCCGGTGCAGCCTTCTTGGCGGGCGCGGCGGCCTTCTTCGCCGCGGGCTTTGCAGCGACCGCCTTCTTGGCCGGAGCCGCCTTTGCCGTGGCCGCCTTCTTGGCCGGGGCCTTCTTCGCAGGAGCTTTCTTCGCAGTTGCCATTTGGATGTTCTCCGTCAGTTGATGAGGGAAGCCGAGTGCCTTGCAAGCCTCATCGTGAATTTCCGCGAAGGGCCTGTTCTGTAGGGTGGCAAACGGGCAGGCGCGATGGTAATGCGCCTAGCAGGCACTGAGAAGCGTTTTTCCTAGGTAAAAGCAGCATCTTCGCCACGGTATGCTGCCCGCATGAAGACCCTTGTGCGTTGGTTCCTCCTTGCCGCGGCACTTCTGCTGGTGGCTTACCTGTACCCCGGCGTCACCTTGAAGAGCTACGGCGCGGCTCTTCTGGCGGCCTTTGTGCTGGGCCTTTTCAACACCTTGGTGAGGCCGCTGCTGGTGCTGCTGACGCTGCCGGTGACGCTGTTGACGCTGGGTCTGTTCCTCTTCGTCATCAACGCGTTGATGTTCTGGGCGGCCGCTTCGGTGCTGGACGGCTTCCACGTGGCGGGCTTCAGCGCGGCGCTGATCGGGTCGCTCATCTACAGCGTGTGCGGCATGGTGATCGACGCCGCGACCGAGCGGATATTCAACCCCCAAGCCCGCTAGCGCTCGCTACCCCCCAAGGGGCCGTCCGCCAGCGGCCCGGCAGAGCCGGTTCCGCGGCGGGAAGCTTGATTGGCGCGGCGTTGCACAGGTGCTGCGCGCACCTCGAAGTTCACGCGGTCCTGACCTTCGGCAGAGCGCCGTTCCAGCACATGCCGGCCGGGCCGTGGCAGCCAGTGCACACGCGTGCCGCTGCCCACCACGCGGCCGTCCAGCAGCCACTGGCCAGCCGCGCCTTCAAACACCAGATGCTGCGCGCGTGCAGGGATTTCCGGGTCCAGCACAACGACCGTGCCGTCGCGTGGGGACTGGATGCCGAACATGGGAAAGCTCGCGGGCAAGCTCGTCGACACCGGTTTCAGCACACCCGGTTCGGTGCCCGCCAGGTACCAGTCGCCGCCTTGCGCGACCAGGCCCGCGGGCGGCGGCGTGGCGCGTGAAGGATCACGTGCGTGCAGCAGAGCCACCACGTCGCGCCACACCGGCGCGGCGCCGGTAACGCCGCTGACGGCCTGCATGGGCGCGCCGCTGGCGTTGCCCACCCACACGCCCACCGTGTAGCGGCTGGTGAAGCCCACGCACCAGTTGTCGCGCAGGTCCTTGCTGGTGCCGGTCTTCACGGCGGCAAAACCGCGTGTGACCAGCGGACTGTCCAGGCCGAAGGTGGCGGCGCGTGCGGCGGGGTCGGCCAGCATGTCGGCGACCTGCCACGCCACCGACGCGGGCA
>JANOAM010000121.1:0-26710 GCA_031411215.1 Betaproteobacteria bacterium | reverse complement strand
GCGGGGGGCGGGCCGGCCGGCGCCAACAGCCCGACCCGGGCTCCGCGCTCCACCCCGGCCAGGCCCGCTTCGGCCGTCGTCGGCACATTCGGCAGGCCCGGGTGGCGCGTCTTGCCCGTCACGGCAAAGGCCTTCAGCTTGCCCGCCTGCACATGCTGCATGACGGACGGCGGTGTGGTCATGAACACCTGCACCTGGCCGCCCAGCACGTCCTGGATGGCGGGGCCGGAGCCCTTGTACGGCACATGGACCATGTCGGTGCCCGTGGCCTGTTCAAACAAGGCCGTGCCCACGTGCGACAAGCTGCCGTTGCCCTGAGAAGCAAAGTTCAGCTTGCCCGGGTTGGCCTTCAGGTACGTCACAAACTCCTTCAAGGTGTTGGCCGGCACCGCCGGGTTGGCGGTGATGACGTTGGTGGCGGCCGTCAGCAGCGCGACCGGCGCCAGGTCCTTCTGCGCCCAGGGCAGCTTGGCAAACAAGGCCGGGTTGCCCACGTGGTAGGCCGAATACGAGATCAGCAGCGTGTAGCCGTCCTTGGCGGCACCCGCCACCTGCTGGTAGGCGATGTTGCCGCTGGCGCCGCCCTTGTTTTCCACCACAACGGCCTGGCCCAGCAGGCGAGACAGCGGGTCGCTGACGATGCGGGCCGACGTGTCCACCACACCGCCCGGCGGGTTGGGCACGATCAAGGTGATGGCCTTGCTGGGAAAGGCCTGCGCCCAGGTGGGCACGGGTGCGGCGGCTGCAGCCAGCAGGGCGGCAGCGGCGAGTGCACGTCGGGTGATGGGCATATCGGGTCTCCGGGACTTGGAACGCAAGGGCTGCCATCGTGGCCGCCACGCACCGCATTGGGTTCGCATCTCATTGACACATCCTCAACCGCTGGTTGAGGATCAGGGGCTGCCCCGCCATGTCCATCAACCTTCAACGCATAGACCTGACCACGCTGCGCCTATTCGTCGCAGCGGTACACGAGGGCAGCCTCACCGCTGGCGCAGAACGCCTGGGCTTGTCCTTGGCAGCGGCCAGCAAGCGCGTGGCGGAACTGGAATCGCACATCGGCGCGCCGCTGCTTCGGCGCAGCAAGCGCGGTGTGGCACCCACGTCTGCCGGGCAGGTGTTGCTGCCGCATGCACTGGACATGGTGGCCCGGCTGGAGCAGTTGGCGCTGGCCATGGGCGAGGTGGCGCGCGGCACCCAGGGCCACCTGCGCCTGTGGGCCAACACGTCGGCCTTCGGGGGCTTCCTGCCCGCACTGCTGGCACGCTTCGCACGAGCCCACCCGCAGGTGGTGCTGGATCTGGAAGACGCCCTCAGCGAAGACGCCGTGCATGCCGTGTCCCGTGGCGCGGCCGAACTGGCGGTGATCGGTGAAAACACACCGGCAGAAGGCCTGCACACCGAGGTCTGCCATGTGGACGAGTTGGTGCTGCTGCTGCCAACGGGCCATGCATTGACGCCCCGCCAGGCCGGGCAGGCCGTGCCGTTCACGGACGTGTTGGCGCATGACCTGGTGAGCTTCTCCAGGTCCACCTCGTTGACACGCCAATTGGCTGCCGAGGCCGACCAGTGGCAGTGCGCGCTGCGCATCCGCGCGCAGGTGCGCAGCTTTGACGCCATGGGCCGCATGGTGGCCCTGGGCCTGGGCGTGGCGGTGCTGCCGCGCGAAGGCGCATTGCCTTACGTCAAGGCCTTGGGCCTGACCATCGTTTCCCTGTCCGGTATGCGCACGGAACGGCGGCTGCTGTGGGCCCTGCGCAACCGGCAGGCCCTGTCGGCCGCTGCGCTGGACTTGGTGGCGTTGTCGCAAGACCCAGGCTGACGGCCCAGGAGCGCTGCGCCGGCTACGCCCGCGCCGCCGCTGCGCGCAGCTTGTCCTTCTTGCTCATGCGCCGGCCCTTGACGCCGCCGTTCGGGTCGGCTGTCTGGGCGGGCGACACTGCAAGCGACGCCGCGGGCGGCTCGAAGCCGGGCAGCACTTCACGCGGCACACGCTGTTGCTGGCGCTTTTCGATCAGGCGAAAGTGGGCCTCGCTGCCCGGTGCGTCGGCCAGCACAAAACTCACGGCCACGCCGGCAGCGCCCGCGCGTCCGGTGCGGCCGATGCGGTGCGTGTAGTCGGCTGTTGAGCGGGGCAGGTCGTAGTTGACGACCGCGTCCAGCGACGCCACGTGCAGCCCACGGGCAGCCAGGTCCGTGGCCACCAGCACCTGCAGGTGGCCCGACTGCAAGTCCGCCAGCCCCTGGGCCCGCCGGCCCTGGCTCAACTGGCCGTGCAGCGCGGCGGCGGGCACACCGGCCTGCCGCAGCTTGTCCGCGATGTGCTCGCTGGCGTGCTGGGTGGCGACAAACACCAACACACGCGGCCAGCGGTGGGCGCGGATCAAGTGTCTCAGCAGCAACGTGCGGCTGGCCGTGCTGACGACGATGCTGCGCTGTTCGATCGTGGTCGGCGTGCTCGGCGCCTGCGCTGCGACCTCCGGACCCACGGTCAGGTCCAGCGCGTCGGTCTGCGCAGACTTGGCCAGTTCCCGCGCCGCGTCTGGCCAGGTGGCGCTGAACATCAAGGTTTGGCGCTTGCGCGGCATCAGCGCCAGGACACGCCGGGTCTCGTCGGCAAAACCGGCGTCCAACAGACGGTCGGCCTCGTCCAGGACCAGCACGCGCAGGTCGGGCAGGTGCAGCGCCCGGTGCTGCACCAGGTCCAGCAACCTGCCGGGCGTGGCCACCAGCAGGTGCGCGCCGCCGCGCAAGGCCATCAACTGCGGGTTGATGGACAGGCCACCCACCGCCACCACGGTTCTCAGCTGCGGCGCCAGGGACTGCGCGGCAGCGCCGATCTGCGCGGCCAATTCCCGCGTCGGCGTCAGCACCAGCGCGTAGTGGCGGCGTGGGCGCTGCTCTTCAATGCCGGGCAAAGCCAACATGCCCTGCAGCAACGGCAACACGAAACTGGCCGTCTTGCCGGTGCCCGTGGGTGCCTGCACGCGCACGTCGCGGCCCTGCAGCACAGCCGGCACCACCAGGCATTGCACGGGTGTGGGCTGCACCCAACCGGCGGCGGCAGCGGCTTGTGCCAGGGGGCTGGTCAGGCCGAGTTCTTCAAAGCGGGTGGGTGCGGTCTGCGACATGCGCAACAGGATAGCCTGCAGGCTGAAGACGCCCCGGCATGCACCCACCCTCCACCACGACACGCTTGCTGTGCGACCGCTGCCAACGGCCGCTGCGATCGTGCCTGTGCCAGTGGATCAGGCCCACCCACAACCAGATCCCGGTGCTGGTGCTGCAGCACCCCGCAGAAGCCGGCCACGCCAAAGGCAGCGCGCGGCTGCTGCGGCTGAGCCTGCTGGACTGCCATTGCGCTGTGGGCGAAGCGTTCGACCCGCTGGCCTTGTCGGCCTGGCTGAGCCCAGGCACCGTGCTGCTGTATCCCGCCAGTCACACTGCAGCCCAGCATGTGCCGGAACCGTCCGATCCCATCCGACGCCTGGTGGTGCTGGACGGCACCTGGCGCCAGTCACGCCAGCAGCTGCACCTGAACCCCTGGCTGCGGAGCTTGTCGCGCCTGCCGCTGCACGACCCGCCCGACTCGTTGTACGGCGTGCGCAAGGCGCAACGGCCCGGGCAACGCAGCACGCTGGAAGCCACCTGCCTGGCGCTGGGTGCCCTGGAAGCGCGGCCTGCGCACTACGCGCCGCTGCTGCAGGGTTTTGCGGGCTGGGTGCAGACGCTGCAGGCTGCCACGCTCACAGCTTGAGTTCCAGGTTCGCGCCCACAAAGGTCCGCCCGTGGCGCAGCGTGCGCGTCGAGTCACCGCTGCTGAAGTCCGTGCGCGACTGCGTGTCCAGCGGCAGCAGGTTGTTTGCCGCCAAGCGCAAGGACATGCTGCGACTGAAGGTCCACAGCACAAAGAAATCCAGCGCGCGCGACCGGGTCTGGTCCAGCGACTGCACCGCTGTCTGCCGCGTCACATAACCGGGCGTGTAGGCCAGGCTGCCACCCACCGTCATCGGCAGGCCCGCAAACCGGTAGTCCAGCCCCACGTTGCCCGACCAGGGCTGCTGGCTGTCCAGCCGGTTGTTCGGCCCGTCCAGTGCCAGCACTTCCGACCGGTAGTAGTTCAGGGCCGCGCGCAGGTTCAGCGCGGTCTTGGCGTCGAAGAAGGCGGGCATCAATTCGTTCGCACGGCCC
Organism: Betaproteobacteria bacterium; assembly: GCA_031411215.1. GTDB lineage: Bacteria > Pseudomonadota > Gammaproteobacteria > Burkholderiales > Burkholderiaceae_C > Rubrivivax. The sequence goes on along the minus strand of JANOAM010000121.1, from coordinate 22,519 downwards.
TTGAGTTCCAGTTCCAGCCCCATGGTCCTGGCCTTGGAGAAATTGACCGGTGTCGAGACATAGCGCGGCACCGTGGCCCAGGGCACGGTCTCCAGCCGCGTGACATTGCGCACCAGGTTGTTCACGCTGCGGTGGAAACCACCGATGCTGAACAGCCCGCCGCCTGCAAAGTAGCTCTCAAAAGCGATGTCCACGCCGGTGGCCAGCTCGGGCTTCAGCGCCGGGTTGCCACGGCGGTCGGGTGATGCCTCCGTGTTGGGCTGGTTGGTGTCGGTGAACAGGCTGCTGAGCGCAGGCCGCGCCATCAGCGCACCCAGGTCGGGCGCCTTGTAGCTGCGTGTCAGGCTGGCGCGCACCATGTCGCGGCCTTTCGGGTCCAGTTTGTAGTTCAGGTGCCAGAGCGGCGTGGTGACCTGACTGGTGCTGTTGACCGGGTCGGCCAGGCCCCGGCTCTGCGTCTGGATGCGTTCGCTGCGCAGGCCCAGGTAGGTGGACCACTGCGGAGAGATCTCCCACTCGTCCTGCACAAACAGGGCCTGGCGCGCGATGTGCGCCGTGAACGGCTGGCCCTCGAAGTCCTGCAACTGCGGCCGGCCGTTGTCGGTGACGCTGCGGGTCTCTTCGCGGCGGCGCCATTCCAGGTCCCAGCCGGCCGTCAGCGTGTGTTCCTCACCGATGAAGCGGGCCAGCTTGCCAGCCTGGGTGAGGTTGCGGTCGTGGTTGTCGCCCACGGTGCGGCGCCCGGCTTCGGTCAGGCCGTCGAAGGTGCCCTTGCTGTCCTGCGCGCCCAGCTTCAGCTCGACACTGCCGTCTTCGCTGAAACGTTTGTTCCACTGCAGGTTGCCGCGCAGGTTCTGCCAGGTGCCTTCAAAACTGTTGTTGGCGTCCAGCACGGGCTGGCCCGCCAGCACCTGGTTGGTGTAGCGCGTCAGGTTGTGCCATTGGCCACGCTGCACAAAGCTCTGCAACGACGCCGACTCTTCGTCGCTGATCTTCCAGTTGACCCGCGGTGCGGTGTTGAAACCATGGCCCCAGTTGTCCTGCCTGCTGACCTGCAGTGCGCGCGACGGCAGACCGTCGCGGCCCGCGGTCTGACGTTCCAGTTCACTGGCATTGATGTTGCGCCACTCGAACACCGACACCGGCAGCGACAACGCCAGGCCACCCGCCCTTTCGCCATAGCTGAAGGTGGCCGACCCGGTAGGCCGCACGGCGTTGTAGCCCACACCCAGGCGCAGGTCGCGCTGCGACACGCGGGGCGCGTCTTTCAGGATGATGTTGATGGTGCCGGCCACGGCCTGCGCGCTGCGGTCTGCCGTCGGCCCGCGTGTGACCTCGATGCGTTCCACCTGGGCAGGATTGAGCTGGTCGAACTGGAAACCCGGCGGCGCCGGGTCGCCATTGATGAGGATCAGCGTGTAACCCGAGCCCAAGCCCCGCATGCGCGGCGCATTGCCCTGCATGCTGACACCCGGAAGGCGCTTGAGCACATCGGCCACGTTGGTGTCACCGAACTGGTCCAGTTCCTCACGGCCGTAGACCTGTTTGGCCACGGGCGCACGGCGCCGCAGTTCGGTGTCGGACTGCGGGCGGGCGCGGACTTCCACGCGGTCCTGCCGGGCCCCGGGGGCACGCGCCGGGGCGTCACCAGGCGCACCGGGCGGTTCTTGTGCCAAGGCGGCGGAGGTGAACGTCAACAGCCCGGTCAGCAGACAGGCGGCAATCGGGTGCTGCTTCAAATGGAGAGCCTGATGGTGGGAACAGGCGGCACGATAGCGGCACCGCAGCAGCCCCACCGGGCCTCATGCGACGAATTGCTGGATTGGGTGGCTTGTTGGCTGTCCAGCCGTTCAGTCGATGGCCAGAAACAGCAGCCCGCCAGCACCGGCCGCACCCACGGCCTGGAACGCCCAGCGTTCCCACTTGGAGACCGCGTCACCGGCCACCACCTCCACCGGCACGGGCGTGGCTTCCAGCACCTGGTTGGTGACCGAGTCCTGGAGCATGCGGGTGATCGAGTTCTTGCGCGCCGTGCCCATCACGATGTGGTGCACACCCAGGCGTTCGGCGGTGCGGCAAATCTGCTCGGCGCGGGCGCCACGGGCCCAGTGCGTGTGGTGCGGCACACCGGCCTCGGTGAGCACCACGCGCGCAGGGGCCATGGCCAGGTCGGCCTGTTCGTGATGCCAGGCCTCGCGGTCATCGCGGCTCAGGAAACGCCCGATGTAGCGCGGCAGGCTCGGCTGCACGTTCAGCAGGTGCAGTTCCAGTTCGTGGTGGCGCTGGTACTCGGCGATGGCGTGACGCACCGCGTGCAAGGCGTTGCTTGAACCGTCAACCGGCACGAGAACTTTCAGCATGGCATCGTCTCCTTCTGCGTGGACAAGGGCCCGTACAGGGTCCGGAACCGAACTGGCGCCTGGCGGAAGCTGCGACTTGAATTCCGCCAGGCGGGCGTGGATGCGGGATTCGAGCTGGCGATGGTTCTTCAAGAACCCGGCCCACAGCACCAGCGGGATGGCCAGATAAGCCAGCGCTGCGAGCAAGGGTGTGCTCTGGAACCAGGGCTTGATCAAGGGTTCACTGGTCATCATCTTCACTGCGGTCCACACCAGCACGCCTGCACCCACGTAGACCACGCCCGGATACCGGTCGACCACTTTCAGCACCAAGGTGCTGCCCCAGACGACGATGGGCACGCTGATGGCCAAGCCGCAGACCACCAGCAGGTAGCTGCCATGCGCGGCGCCAGCAACGGCCAGCACGTTGTCCAGGCCCATCACGGCGTCGGCGATCACGATCGTGCGCATCGCGCTCCAGAACGTGGTGGCCGTGGTCGTGTGTGCATCGCCTTTGCTCTGCTCTGGCCGCAGCAGGTGGTAGGCGATCCACACCAGCATGGCGCCGCCGACAAGCAAGAGACCAGGGATCTTGAGCAGCCAGACCACGATCACCGTCATCACGCTGCGCACGGCGATGGCCCCCACCGCGCCCCAGACGATGGCGCGCTTTTGCAAGTGCGCGGGCAAGGCGCGCGCAGCCAAAGCGATGACGATCGCGTTGTCGCCGGCCAGCACGATGTCGATCACGATGATGGCCAGCAGGGCCGAGATGAATTGGGTCGAGTCCATGAGCGCACCGCCAGTTCGGCATCCAGCCGCTGACTCATTCTTCGCGGCCCGCGGGCGGGCAGGTGTTGCGATTTGCGATGCATCGCAAATCGCAATGGAAGCGCGGGCTTGTCACAGCAGCGTCACTGTTTGCCGTGGGGACTCTGGCCATCCGGCCCGACAAGGGGGACACTGAAGTTGCGTCCTGCTTCCTGGCCGGGCGCAATGCAAAGCGGGAGTAGTTCCACAGCCGGCTCGCCGGGTGTGCCGCGTCGTCGTCAATACGGGCCGCAAGGCCCCGGCGCGCGGGTGGCCTGCCCGGCCTGGACCAGACCTTTGCCTTTCTCAATTCACATGAGGAACGGCAATGACCTCATTCATCGTCCCCCCGCCTTTGCGACGCTACTTGCGCCACGGCATGTTGCCCCAGCTCGCGGCCTTTGAGGCCGTTGTTCGGCTGGGCAGCGCCAGGCTCGCCGCGGAGTCGCTGTGCATAGCGCAGCCGACGCTTTCGGGTCATCTGCGAAAGCTGAGCGAAGCACTGGGCGTGCGCCTGTTCGACCTGAAAGGCAAACGTCTGCTGCCGACCGACGCTGCGCTGGTGTTGCTGCATGCGGGCCACGAGGTGTTCGCCGCGCTGGCACGGTGCGAGAGCGTGCTGGCGGATGTCCGAGCTGTTTCGCGGGCCAGCGACTTGCGGCAGGTCGGTGGCGGCGACTGGCCCAGGGACACACGGATCAACCCTCGCAACGAGCCCGAATGCCGGGCCGCGCGGCTGTGAGGTGGCAGCGGCCCCCAGGCAAGTCTGTGCGCTTACGATGCACCCACCGGCATCCGTTGGAGTACACAAATGGTCCCCAAGAACACGATCTGTCTCTGGTTCGACGGCACGGCCCTGGACGCCGCGCAGTTCTACGCTGAGACCTTCCCGGACAGCGCGGTGAAAGCCGTCCATCGCGCGCCTGGCGACTATCCGTCAGGCAAACAGGGCGACGTGCTGACGGTCGAATTCACCGTGGCCGGCATCCCGTGTCTCGGCCTGAACGGTGGCCCGATGTTCAAGCACACCGAGGCCTTTTCGTTCCAGGTGGCGACCGACGGCCAAGCCGAGACCGACCGCCTGTGGAACGCGGTGGTGGGCAACGGCGGACAGGAAAGCGCCTGCGGCTGGTGCAAGGACCGCTGGGGCCTGTCGTGGCAGATCACGCCGCGCGCCCTGACTGCCGCCATCACCGACCCCGACCCTGCGGCAGCCAAGCGCGCATTCGAAGCCATGATGCAGATGAGAAAGATCGACATCGCGGCGATCGAAGCAGCCCACCGCGGCTCACGTCTCTGAACTGTCGCCTCTAATCCCGTCCTTGCCTTGTGCGCCCGGCCCACGCAGACTGGGTTGATGAACACAAGAACTTCCAAACCCGTGGCGCAACTGCGCGGCTTGGCCCGGCTGGGGTTTGATGCGACGCATGGCGTGGTGGGTGTGGTGGAGCAGATGCACCGCACCATCAGCGACCGGGCCTGGCCGCTGGCGGCCGGCCGCGCACCGCGCACCACAGGCCTCACCGGTGCCGTGTACGGCGCCATCCGCGGCACCACGGGCCTGGTCGGATCGGGTGTCAACCAGGCGCTGCGCCTGCTGGAGTCGTGGGCACCGGATGGCAAAACGTCGCCTCGCCGCGAAGCGGTGCTGGCGGCCGTCAACGGCATCTGGGGTGACCACCTGGCGGCCACCGGTAACCCACTGGCCATCGCCATGGCCTTGCGCGTCGATGGCCGCGCCGTGACGCTGACGCCCGAAGGCTTGCGCGCCGCGCTGCCGCAGGCCAGCGGCCGCATCGCTGTGCTGGTGCATGGCCTGTGCATGAACGACCTGCAATGGCGGCGCAATGGTCACCACCATGGCGACGTGCTGACGGGCGAAATGGGCTACACCGTGCTCTCGCTGCACTACAACAGCGGCCTGCCCATCGCCGACAACGGCGCCGCACTGGCCGACTGTTTGAACGAACTGCTGGCTGCTTGGCCGGTGCCGGTGGATGAACTCGCGCTGGTGGGCCACAGCATGGGCGGCCTGGTGGCGCGCAGTGCCATCGCCCACGGTGAGGCCAGCTTGCTGCCCTGGCGCCAGCAACTCACACGCCTGGTCTGCCTGGGCTCACCGCACCAAGGCGCGCTGCTGGAAAGTGGCGGGCGCTTGATCGACACCGGCCTGGAACTCAGCCCTTATCTGGCACCGTTTGCGCGCCTGGGCAAGACACGCAGCGCCGGCATCAACGACCTGCATGACGGCAGCGTGCGTGCGCCGCTGCCAGCCGGCGTGCAGGTGGGCCTGCTGGCCGCCACCACCGCCGAACAAGCCAAGGGCCTGCGCCACGCGCTGGTCGGCGACGGCCTGGTCACCCTGGCCAGTGCCTGGGGCGAACACCGGGACCCGGGGCGTGCGCTGCATGCACCGGCAAGCCGCAAGCGCCTCATCACGCAGGCCAACCACTGGGACCTGCTCAGCCACCCGCAGGCCGCTGACGCGCTGCGCAGCTGGCTTGCTTGAAGCCCCTCTGACGCCTTGCTGAGATCCATCGGACGGGCGGGTCCGTCTGCGTGGATTCCCTAGCGCCATCTCGGGCGATTTCGCATTTAATACGAGCATCGCACTAAATGCCGGGCAAGCCCTGCCCGGCTGTGGCGCTGCATCATTCCGTCGGCAGGCCGCTGCGACAACCGCGACAACCCGAACCTGCCTTCCGGCTGAACCCGTGATCCAGAACCCGTGATCCAGAACCCGATCCTGCCCGGGTTCCATGCCGACCCGTCCATCTGCCGCGTGGGTGATGACTACTACATCGCCACGTCGACGTTTGAATGGTGGCCCGCGGTGCGCATCCACCACAGCCGCGACCTGGTCAACTGGCGCCACGCGGCCTACGCCGTCACACGCAGCAGCCAGCTGGACCTTCGCGGCCACCCCGATTCCGCCGGCATCTGGGCTCCCTGCCTGAGCCATGCGCATGGCCGCTTCTGGCTGATCTACACCGACGTGCGCAGCATGTTCGGCGCGCACAAGGACACGCACAACTACTTGGTGACCGCGCACAGCATTGAAGGCCCGTGGAGCGAGCCGATCTACTTGAACAGCTCGGGCTTCGACCCCAGCCTGTTCCATGACGACGATGGCCGCAGCTGGCTGCTCAACCAGCAGTGGCTGCACCACCCGGGCCAGCACAACTTCAACGGCATCCTGCTGCAGGAATTCGACCGCGCTGAGGGCCAACTCGTCGGCCCTGTGAAGAACATCTATGCGGGCACGCCGCTGGGTGTGGTCGAAGGACCGCACCTGTACCGCCGCAAGGGCTGGTACTACCTGCTGACGGCAGAGGGCGGCACGTTCTACGAGCACGCCGTCACGCTGGCCCGATCACGCCAGATCGACGGCCCCTACGAGACCCTGCCCGGCAACCCGCTGCTCACTGCGCACCAGCGCCACACCGACGGCCTGCAGCGTGCCGGCCACGCCAGCCTGGTGCAGACAGCCCAGGGCGACTGGTGGATGGCGCACCTGTGTGGCCGGCCGCTGGAGTGGAGCGGTCCCAACGCTGTGGTGCCATCACTGGGGGCCAATGGCGCCCTGCAATACAGCGGCCTGCACTGCCCACTGGGCCGCGAAACCGCGCTGCAGCCGCTGACCTGGCGCGACGACGATTGGCCCGAAATTCACGGTGGCAGCCACACGCCGCGTGTGCGTGTGGCCGCGCCCGATCTGCCACCGCACCCGTTTGCACCCGAGCCGGTGCGTGATGACTTCGACACGCCCGATCTGAGCCCGCACCTGAATGCCCTGCGCGTGCCCTTTGACGAGAGCTGGATCTCGCTGACCGAGCGCACCGGCCACCTGCGCCTGAAGGGCCGCGAGTCGCTGATGAGCCTGTTCCAGCAAAGCTTGGTGGCACGGCGTCAGCAGCACTTCAACTGCCGCGTCGAAACCCGCCTGGACTTCGACCCCGCCAGCTTTCAGCAGATGGCCGGCCTGGTGGCTTACTACAACACCGGCAACCACGCCTACCTGCATGTCAGCCGCGCGCTGCACGGCGGGGCGCGGGTGCTGCGGCTCTATGTGAACCGCGACGGCGCGCTGAGCGAACCTGCAAACGCGGTGAATCTCGCACACGGTGCGGTCGATTTGCGGCTGGAGTTCCACCATGCAACCTACCAGTTCGCTTATTCGCAGGGTGGCGGCGCCTGGCAGACCATCGGCCCTGCACTGGACACCGCCATGCTCAGCGATGAAGCCGTGACCCGCTTTGAGGGTGGCTACGCGCGCTCCTTCGGCTTCACCGGCAACTTCGTAGGCCTGTCCTGCCAAGACCTGGCGGGCACCCGCAGCGTGGCCGACTTCGACCACTTCAGCTACACGCCGCTGGACGCCTGAACATGCGCCGCACCTTCTGCAAATTCCTGGGCGGTATCGCCGCGACGCCGGCGCTGCAAGCGGCGGCCGCGGTGCGCGGTGAGACCGAACTGGTCGTGGCTTCCTTCCCCAGTTTTGACCAGGCCGTGCTGGCCGCCATCCCGCTGTACAAGAAGGTCCGGCCCGACATCAAGCTCAAGCTGGTCAGCCTGAGCTATGACGACCACCACAACGCGCTGGTGAGCGCCTTGGCCACCGGCGTGGGCCTGCCCGACGTGCTGGGCATCGAGGTCGACTACCTGGGCAAGTTCGTCGGCTCGGCTGGCCTGGAAGACCTGGCCAAGCCGCCTTACAGCGCACTGGCGCTCAAGCCGCAACTGGTGCCGTACACCTTCGGCCAGGCCAGCACACCTTCGGGCGTGCTCAGCGGCATGCCGGCGGACGTGGGCCCGGGCTCGATGTTTTACCGCAAGGACATCCTGGACAAGGCCGGGGTAAGTGAAGCGCAACTCACCAGCAGTTGGGAAAGCTACATCGACGCCGGCAAGCTCATCAAGGCCAGGACCGGCATGCTGTTGCTGCCCAATGCCGTCACGGTCATGGATGCCTACATCCGCGCGCACGGCCAGCCGGGCGAGGGCCTGTTCTTCGACACCCAAGGCCGCGTGATCATCGACACACCACGCTTCAAGCGTGCGTTCGAACTGTCCAAGGCCGTGCGCGCCGCCGGTCTGGACGGCAACTTCGACCGCTGGACCAACGACTGGTTCGAGTCGCTGCGCCGCGCGGTCGCCACCGAGATCAGCGGCGCCTGGCTGGGCGGCCAGCTGGCCGGCTACATCGCACCGAATGCGGCCGGCAAGTGGCGCGCCGCGGGCTTGCCCGGTGGGGACTACGCCTCTTGGGGCGGGTCCTTCTACGCCATCCCCAGCCGCAACGCACCGGATCGCAAGCAGTTGGCCTGGGACTTCATCCGCTTCATGTGCACCAACCGCGAAATGCAGATCGCCGCGTTCAAGGCCATCGACGCCTTCCCGGTGCTGCTGGATGCCACCAACGACGCCTTCCTGGAAGAACCGCTGCCCTACTTCGGCGGCCAGCGCGCGCGCCTGCTGTGGCGCGACCTGGCCCAGCGTGTGCCGGTGCAACAGGTCAACCGGCTGGACATCACGGTGCTGCTGATGATGCGGGCGGAATTGGACAACGTGCTGTCGGGCCGCAAGGAGATCCCGCGCGCGCTGTCCGATGCTCAGCGTTTTGTTGAACGCCGCATGCGGCCGTGACCTGGCATAACACACGATATGGCTGATCTTTCAATCTCAGAAGCACCGCGCCGCCCCTTCCGGTTACCGCGCCGCTGGGCACCCTACGTTTTCATCAGCCCGTTCTTCCTGCTCTTCGCGGTGTTCGGTGCCTACCCACTGCTGTTTTCGGCCTGGGTGTCCTTCTTCCGCTGGGACGGCATCGGCAGCATGCGCTTCACGGGCCTGGACAACTACCTGTGGGTGCTGGACCTGACGCAGTTGCCCTGGTCCGACTTCTTCAGCGGCGCGTTCTGGGCCGAGATGTATTCGCGCGACTTCTGGCGCGCGCTCTACAGCACCGTCTTCATAGGCCTGGTGGCCGGCGTGTCGCAGCACCTGGTGGCCATCCCGCTGGCCTACTTCATCCACACCAAGCTCAAGCGCCTGAGCCACCCGGTGCTGGCGCTGTACTTCCTGCCCTTCATCACCAACGCGGTGGCCATTGCATTGGTGTTCCAGGCGCTGTTCTCCAAGGAGTTCGGCATCGTCAACACCGTGCTGACCGCGATTGGCAACTGGCAGGTCGGTGGCGTGGCGCCGCTGGGCTGGCTGTTCCCGCAGGCCAAGATCAACTGGTCCGACCAGGAGCACATCCGCTGGCTGGTGGCCTTCCTGGTCTGGTGGCGCTATGTGGGCTGGAACACCGTGCTGTACCTGGCGGCGCTGCAGACTATCCCGGCGGACCTTTATGAAGCCGCACGCATAGACGGCGCTTCGTCCTGGCAGCGGCTGCGCCACATCGCGCTGCCGTTGCTGCGGCCGATGATGTTCTTTGCCATCACGCTGACCATCATCGGCAGCCTGCAGATGTTCGAGGAGGCCTACATCATCAGCCGCGGCAACGGCGGCACCGGGCGCGCGGCCGAAACCTCAGCCATGTACATGCTGCGTGTGGGCATGACGGACGGCGACTTCGGCGCCGCATCCGCCGTGGCCTGGCTGCTGTTCATGTTCATCGCCGCCATGACCTACCTGAACAACCGCTGGTTCAGGCCAAAAGAATAAGAGCTTGTGAAGACATGAGCATGTCCCCCTCCATCCCTGGTTTCAGCGTGCGCTCCGGATTCCGGTTAGGCCGCTTCGCCGGCCACTTTGCAGCCTACGGCGTGCTGGCGCTGGGCGCATTCGTGATGCTGCTGCCGTTCTACTACATGATGGTCTTTGCCACCCACACCAACACCGACATCCTGGCGGTGCCGGGCCCGGTGTGGTTCGGCGGCCACTTCCTGGACAACCTGGACGACCTGCTGACCCGTCGGCCGCGCTTCTGGCATTCGATGGGCCTGTCCTTGTGGATCGCCGTGGCCGTCACCGTCCTGAACCTGTTCTTCTGCTCGCTGGCCGGTTATGCCTTTGCGATGTTCAACTTCCCCGGCAAGGAGAAGTTCTTCGGTTTCATCATGGCCACCATGCTGCTGCCGGCCTTCGTGTCGATGATCCCCACGGTGCTGCTGATGTCGCAGTTGGGCTGGATCAACGAAAGCCGTGCGCTGATCGTGCCCGCCGCCTGCGGCGCGGTGGGCGTGTTCATGATGCGGCAGTACATAGGCTCGGCCATCCCGCGCGAAATCGTCGAAGCCGCGCGCATGGACGGCTGCGGTGAATTCAGCATCTACTGGCGTGTCGTGCTGCCGCTCTTGGGCCCGGCCCTGGGCACGTTGGCCCTGGTCACCTTCATCGGCACCTACAACAACTTCATAGGCGCGCTGCTGGTGATGCGCGACCAGGACGCCTACACCATGCCCCTGGTGCTGCGGTCACTGCAGGGCACCAGCGGCATCACCTGGGGGGCGCTGAGTGTGGGCGCGGCCGTCACGGTGCTGCCGCTGCTGGTGCTGTTTGTCATTTACTCCCGCCGGCTGATTGACGGCCTGACCGCCGGCGCGGTCAAGGGCTGAACGGCCCGCCTCGCTGACGACGAACCAACAACAAACCAAGAACCAACAAAGACGGACATGGCAAGCGAAATCACGTTGACCGGCATTGGCAAGACCTACGCCGGTGCGGCCCAGGCCACCATTGCCAACCTCAGCCTGCGGGTGTTGGCTGGCGAGTTCATGGTCTTCGTCGGCCCGTCGGGCTGCGGCAAGACCACGCTGCTGCGCATGATCGCGGGCCTGGAAGACATCACCGCAGGCGAGGTGGCGTTTGACGGCCAGCGTGTCAATGAACTGGAACCGTCCGAGCGCGGCGCCGCCATGGTGTTCCAGAGTTATGCGCTGTACCCACACATGACGGTGGCCGAGAACCTGGGCTTCGGTCTGAAGATGTCCGGCGTCAAACCGGCCGTGCGCGATGCCGCCGTCAAGTTGGTGGCCGAAAAGCTCCAGATCACGCCGCTGCTGGACCGCAAGCCCAAGGCACTGTCTGGCGGCCAGCGGCAGCGTGTGGCCATAGGCCGCGCCATCGTGCGCAGCCCCAAGGTGTTTCTGTTCGACGAGCCCTTGTCCAACCTGGACGCCAATCTGCGCGTGCAGATGCGCATCGAACTCGCGCGCCTGCACAGCGACCTGGGCACGACCATGGTCTACGTCACCCACGACCAGGTGGAGGCCATGACCCTGGGCCAGCGCATCGCCGTCTTCAATGTCGGCCGCATTGAACAGGTGGGCACGCCGCTGGACCTGTACCACCGCCCGGCCAACCGCTTTGTGGCGGAATTCATCGGCTCGCCGCGGATGAACCTGCTGCCCGCACGGCTGAGCGAGGGACAGGCCCTGGTGGACGGCGCAGGCGGCTGGGCGCTGCCCACGGCCGGCGCAGACCTGTCGGGCCTGACCCATGTGGGTGTGCGCGCAGAAGACCTGGACCTGCAGCCCGACGGCGAAAGTGCCGTCGGTGTGCGCGCCAAGGTGCAACTGGTGGAACAACTGGGTGACTCCACCCTGGTGCACCTGCAAGTGGCCGGCGTGGACAGCACCCTGGCCGCGCGTCTGGCCGGGTCCACCGACCGCTGGGCTGTGGGCCACCCCGTGCGCCTGTGCAGCGCGCCCGAAAGGCTCCATCTGTTCAATGCCCAGGGGCTGGCGTTGCGCTGAAGCGCGCTGCCCCGCATCCCCTTCAACCAATCCGTCTGCCCACCATGCCGTCCACGCCCTACGAAACCAGCCCGCTGAGCCCCGCCGCCAAGGCCGCCCTGGGCGGCCCCACGTTTGTGTGGGGCGCCGCCACGTCGGCCTTCCAGATCGAAGGCGGCACCAACGAAGGCGGCCGCGGCGAAAGCATCTGGGACCGCTTCTGCGCCACACCGGGCAAGGTCTTCCAGGGCCACACCGGCGAGCAGGCCTGCGAACACCTGCACCGCTGGCAGGAAGACCTGGACCTGGTGCAGGGCGCGGGCCTCAACGCCTACCGCTTTTCCATCGCATGGCCGCGTGTGCAGCCTGACGGCCAAGGTCAGTGGAATGACGCTGGCCTGGACTTCTACGACCGCTTGGTGGACGGCATGCTGGCGCGCGGCCTGCAGCCACACGCCACGCTGTACCACTGGGACCTGCCGCAGGCGCTGCAGGAGCACGGTGGCTGGGCCCACCGCGACACGGCCTACCGCTTTGCCGACTACGCAGTGAAGATGGGCCAGCGCCTGGGTGACCGGCTGGCCACGCTGGCCACCCACAACGAACCCTGGTGCACCGCCATCCTGGGCAACCTCACCGGCCAGTTCGCCCCGGGCCTGCGTGACCTGGCCACCACCGTGCAGGTGTCGCACCACCTGCTGCTGTCGCACGGCCTGGCGCTGCAGGCGCTGCGTGCGCAGGGTGTGCGCTGCCCGCTGGGCATCGTGCTGAACCAGAGCTCTGCAACGCCGGCCACCGACACGCCGCAAGACCGCGAATTGGCCGCACGCGAATACGCGCGCATGGTGCGCTGGTTCCTGGAGCCGCTGCTGCTGGGCCGCTACCCGGAAGAAGCTGCCTGGCCCCTGCCCCAGATGAACGACGGTGACGCGGCCGTGCTGCAAACGCCGCTCGACTTCCTGGGCGTCAACTACTACACACGCATCTGGGCCAGCAGCGCAGGCACACCGCCGCCCTGCGAACTGGGCCGCACGGACATGGACTGGGAGATCTATCCGCAAGGCCTGACCGAACTGCTGGTGGGTCTGCACCGCGACTACCGTGACCACCGCTTGCCACCCATCTACATCACCGAAAACGGCGTGGCCTGCGTGGACAGCGTGGCCGCGGGCCGTGTGGCCGACCCAGGCCGCGTGGACTTCCTGCGCCGCCACCTGGAAGCGCTGGCCGCTGCAGGCCAGGCCGGTGTGGACCTGCGTGGCTACTTCGCCTGGAGCTTGCTGGACAACTTTGAATGGAACAGCGGCTATGCCAAACGCTTTGGGCTGGTCCATGTGGACTACGCCACCCAGCAGCGCACGCCCAAGGACAGCTACCACTGGTACACCGCCGCGGTGCGCCAGCTGCGGGCCTGAGGACACACCGTGCGCAATTGCAGCGCAGCGGCTCACTACAATTTTTGACCCCTACTGCAGAACCCAACTGCTGCCCGCATGACACAGCCGCCGCTCTCGTTGCAACCCATCAAGGGCGACCAACGGCTGGTGAAAAACATCAACCGCATGGCGCTGCTGCGCATCGTGCGTGACGTGCCCGGCCTGTCCCGCGCGGACCTGGCTGACCACAGCGGCCTCACCCGTTCCACCGTGAGCCTGTTGATCAAGGAACTGCTGGACGAAGGCTGGCTGGCCGAAGAGCCGGCGCTGGCCACCGGGCAACTCGGCCGTCGCCCCACGCCGCTGCGGCTGGACGGGCAGCAGCTGGCGCTGATAGGCGCGGAGCTGACGCCGGACAGCATCCGTGTCGTCACCGTCTCCATCCAGGGCGAACTGCTGGAATCCACCCAGTCCGCGTTGCACCGCGCCGACCCTGAAGGCGCCTGCCACCAGCTGGCCGACATGGTCACTGCCATGGCGCAGCGCGTGGTGGCTGGCAGGCGCACGGTGCTGGGCATTGGCGTCGGCCTGCCGGGCGCAGTGGACGCGGTCACGGGCATGCTGCACTTCGCGCCCAACATAGGCTGGCGCCATGTGCCGGTGGGCCCGCGCCTGCAGGCTGAATTGCGTGACGCCCAGTTGGGTCACGTGCCCGTCTACTGCCAGAACGAAGCCGACCTGGCGGCCGTCGGTGAAACCGAATTCGGCCCCCGGCCGGCCAGCGACCCGCTGGTGTTTGTGATCTGCGGTGTGGGCGTGGGTTCCGGCATCGTGCTGGGCGACACGCTGTTCACCGGGGCCACGGGTGCGGGCGGCGAAATCGGCCACACCACGCTGGCCCATGCAGGCCGCGCCTGTTCATGCGGCCGCCTGGGCTGCGCCGAAGCCTACGTAGGGCTGCGTGCCATTGCGGCCGAGGCCGGCATGCTGCTGAAGAACGGCCGGCCGGACTACGCCTCCCTTCGCGCCGCCATGGCGCGGCGCGACAGCCATTGCAGCAAGGCCTTCCGGACTGCGGGCGCGCACCTGGGTGTGCTGCTGCAAAACGTGTGGACGACCTTTGACCCGCAAGCCATCGTGTTGGGTGGCGATGCCGTGGCGCTGGGCGGCGCTGACCTGGTGGACTCTGCCCTGGACGTGCTGGACAGCTTCGCCAAGGACGCCGGCGTCACCGCCCCGCAGGTGCGCATGGCGCGCTACACCGAACTGGCCGCGGCTGTGGGCGGCGCAGCCTACGTGCTGCACGCCCTGATGCACCCGTACACGGTGCTGCAGGGCCCTGGCGTTCAAGCACCCGGTCAGGTCTGAAGCGACGCTCCCCAGTCCCGCACGGGCGCCACGGCTGCCGCAGCCAGCTGTTGGTTCTTGAAAAACGCGTTGATGGTCAAGCGGCCCACGCCCGCCAAGTAGGCGGCAGGTGACGGCCCCTGGATGTCGCCGGAATGGAAGATGGCGCCGTCGTAGAAAACCACGCGGTTCCATTTGGCAGGCACACGTCCAATCACTTCGAAGTAGCGGTTGCTCTGCGTCATGTAGCCCGCCGGAATGCCGTACTTGCTGCCGAAGGTGCCGCCGTCCATCGTGCTGGCATCGCGCAAGAAGTTTTGCGTCTCAGAGTCGGACATGAGTGAGCGGAAGAAAACAGTGCCGCCCAGCTGCTCATCGCGGAACAGGTAGTGCACGGCGGCGGAGATGCTCTGCCCGGGTTCGTTGCTGGAGTCGTCGCGGTGGCAGATGCGCTGGCGCGCGTCCAGCGTGGCGCTCTCCTGTGTGACGCGAGAAAAGCGCCCATACATGCCCAGCGATGAACCCAGTTGAAGGCGCGGGCGACCATGCTGCTGGAAATAGGCGTCCACCTCGGCCGACAAGTTCTCTGGCAAGGCCAGTTGCGGCCCGGGATACGGGTGCCCTGCAGGCGTACGAAATTGACTGGACGCCGACTGCGCCAAGGCCACCAGGGCTTCCGGGTTCTGCGCGAAGTCATCAATGACGTAGACCTGCTGTCCGTTCGTCAGCTGCACGGTCTGAACCGTCGGATTCGGATTGAACAGCACGGCTGACGGCGATGCAGCAGGCACAGGCTTGGCCATGCCGGTGTCCACGGGTGGCGCGGTGGCGCAGAAGCGCTTGATGTAGTCCTGGTGCTTGGGCAGCTTGATGAAGCTGCGCGCCGCCTCCTTGCGGATCTCGCCGAGAAATTCGCCCAGGTCCCGGCTGTCCATCAAGCGTGTCACCGGGTGGTGACCGCTGGGCTTGATGCCCTGGCCCATCATCACCTGGATCCAGGAGTTCTCGGCGAACAACTCGTCCGTGTTGAGACACACCCGTGCCGTGTCCCTGAAGAGCTGGATGCGGTGCGCCAACAATTCGGGCACCGCCATGCTCTGGCAATCGCGCCAGAACTGCACGTCACTGCGGTTGGTGACGTGGTAGTGCAGGATGATGAAGTCGCGGATGCGTTCGATGGCCCAGCGCGTCTGGTTGTTGTATTCGTCAATGTCGGCCTGGCGGACCCCATTGGCCGGGAACATCTGGATCAGGCGCGTCAACCCGCGTTGAATCAGGTGGATGCTGGTGGACTCCAGCGGCTCCAGGAATCCGCTTGAAAGACCGATGGCCACGCAATTGCGCTTCCACACCACCTCACGCTGGCCGGGCGTGAACTTGATGACCCGGGGTGGGCGTATGACCTCGCCCACCACGTTGGCCAGCAGTGCCGCCTTGGCCTCGTCGTCGGCCAGCTTCTTGCTGCTGTAGACCAGGCCATTGCCCACCCGGTGCTGCAAGGGAATGCGCCACTGCCAGCCCCAGGGGTGCGCGATGGACCGGGTGTAGGGAACGGCTTCGCCCACCAGGGTGGTCTGCGCGGCCACGGCGCTGTCACAGGGCAGCCAGTGCGACCAATCCTCATACGGCACGCCCAGCGTTTCACCGAGCAACAGGGACCGCATGCCGGTGCAGTCGATGAAGAAGTCGCCTTCGATGAGCGCGCCGCTGTTCAGCGTGATGCCGGTGATGTCGCCGGTGCTGCCGTCCGTACCTCCGTCAGCGCGGTCTTCGGTGTGGACCTTGACGATCTTGCCTTCGATGCGCTGCACACCCTGGGCTTCGGCAATGCGGCGCAAATAGCCGGCATACAGCGTGGCGTCCAGGTGGTAGGCGTAGTTCAGGCCCGAATTGGGCAAATGCGCAAAGCGGTTGTCCATGGCCGCGCGCAGTTCCAGGCAGTAGTCGCCGTAGTCGCTGGCCAGGCCGCGTTCGCGGCCTTCCAGCCAGAAGTGCTGGAAGCCCGCCATCCAGTGCGGCTTGCCGGTTTTGCCGAACGAGTGGAAGTAGTGTTCGTTGACGTTGCGCCAGTTCTCGAAATTGATGCCCAGCTTGAAGGTGGCCTGCGTGGCGGCCATGAACTCCCGCTCATCGATGCCCAGGATCTCGTGGAAGAAATGCAGGGTCGGGATGGTGGCTTCACCCACGCCGATGGTGCCGATTTCTTCCGACTCGATCAGGCGGATGTCGTACAGCCGGCCCATGCTCTTGGAAAGGCCGGCCGCCACCATCCAGCCAGCCGTGCCGCCACCGGCGATGACGACGCGGCGTATGGATTTGCGGGCTTCAGTGTTCATGGCGTGTCTTTCGGATGGCTCTCAGCGGTTCAGTCGGTTCAGCAAGGCCGAGCGCAGCTGGCGTGCCCGGTCTGGCGTGATGGCGGCCAGCACGCCCTGGGCACCGGGCGGCAGGTGGGCGGCGGTGTGCGCGTCAGCTGCAAACACGTAGTGGTCAAAGAGCGCCCGCCAGGCCTTGCGCTGGGCAGGCGGCAGGTCGCGCAGCGTCCACAGCGCCAGCATCAAGGTGTTCATGGGCGAATCCATGTGCGCAGGGGACTGCCGCCACCAGAAGTTCACCAGCGCGCTGACCGGCTCCAGCGATTCCACCGCGTGCCACCATTGGCTGGGCATGAACAGCGCGTCGCCCGGCATCAGCTCCACCGTCTGCGCGTGCTCCAGCGCCTGCGCAAAACGCGGGAAGCGGGTCAGGTCAGGCTTGGCGACATCGACCAGGCTGATGGGCTGCCCGGCCGGCGTGAGGTCCAGCGGGCCGACGTACAGGTTGGCCACCTGTTCGGGCGAGAACAGCGTGAAGCGGCGCCGCCCGGCCACCACGCAGGCGATGTTGTCCGGCACGTCAAAGTGAGCGGCGACCCGGACACGGTTGCCCAGCCACAAACTGACCAGAGGGTCCGGCACGTCCAGGCCCAGGTCGTTGAACTGGCGCAGGCCGGGGAAAGAGCCCTCAAGCTCGGTGGACCCAAGATAAAGCGCGGGCGGCCTGGGGTCCTGCGCATGCGCCAGCAGCTCGTCCAGCAAGGCGCCGAAGCTGCCGATCTCACGCTGGTAGTTGAAGCCGTTGAAGTCCGCGTTGTAGAAGAAACGGCCTTCGATCTCAGGCGCACCGCGCCACAACCCTACCCGGGTGTCGGCGCCAAAGCCGCGCAGGTAGTCGCAGAACTGCGCGTCCGATTGCAGCGCCGCCTGCACCAGGGGCCAGTGCCGCACCAGGCCGCGCATCAACACGGGCTGGGTGCTCTGCAGCAGGTCCGCAGGCAACGCGCCCGCGCGCACATCGCTGCGCTCCTGCATGGGCTGGCCCGCGCACGCAAGCACCTGACTACGCCTCCAGGGCCAGGCGCAGCTGGATCAGGCTGTGCAGGTTCGACATCGACGCCACGGCCATGTAGATGGGCTGCAGGTAGTCCGCCTGGTGCAGCACGCCCACGGTGCTGGCGTCCAGTGCCGCGAGCCGTTCTTCGTGGATGCTGTACAGCCCCACCAGGCGGCCATGCGTGCCGTCCGGGCGTTCCACGTCCAGCACAAAGGACTCCAGCAGGTCGTGAGCGACCAGGGTCTCGACAAATTCGGATGTGGCCTGCAGGCCTTCGTGCAGGGTCTTCAGGACCGAATTCATGTGCTCCAGGAATTCGGTGTTGCCGCCCTGCGGCAGGAACACGGCCTCACCGTCGGCACCGGAGCTGATGCGTGGGCTGGACATGTCCACCAGCATGCGCAGTTCATCTTCGGCCACACCGATCATGAACGGCCCGCGTTGCATGGCCAGTGGCAGGTAGTGCGCGTTCCAGCCCTTGGGGCCCAGGAACAGGTTCTGCCCCTCCTGCAGGCCGAACAGCGCCAACGGCTGGAAGTCGCCCTGCGCGTCCTTCTGGAAGACGATGGGGTAGTGCGCCTGCAGGCTGCGGAATTCGTCTGCCGTCACGGGGCAGGACATGACCGCGTCACCCCATTCGGCACCCCGTCGGGTGATGACACGCAGGTCTTTGTGCGTGATGTTGTTGAGCAGTTCGGGCTTTTGCATGGCTATGGGTTCAGGCTGTTTTTCACGTCAATGCTGGCGCTGGTGGCATGCCGTGCTGGTGAATGTGTTGGATGAGATCGCGGTGGCGTGGCAAGCCCCCCAACAACCGCTTGGTCATTGTCGCCGCGTCCCTGAAGCAGGCCTGCGCCTTCGCAAGCCGCGCGGGCCGCACCGCAGCAGGCTCGGGCCTGAAGCCCATGCCGTACAGCACGTACTGGTAGCTGGCTGCGGGAAAGACTTCTTCGATGCGGAACAGGTCGCCGCGGTACGGCGCCCGGTGCTGCCACAGCTGCAGCAATTCGCGCAGGCGTTCGGGCATGCTGGACGCTTGGCGGTGTTCGAGCCAGTAGTCGGAATCGCTGCGCTGGCTCAAGACGTAGTGCAGCTTCAGGAAATCGATGATGCGTGCCCAGCGGTAGCTGAAGGCGTCGTTGAAGCGTTTGGCCACCACGTCCATGTCGGCGCGGCTGGCGGGCATCTCGTCGCGGATCATCGCGGCCGACAACTCCACCAGCGCCAGCGCCGAGGCTTCCAGCGGCTCGATGAAACCCGATGACAGGCCCACCGCCACGCAGTTGCGCACCCAGAAACGCTCGCGGTAGCCCGGCGTGAAACGGATGTGCCGCGGCGCGGGCACGTCCGCAGGGCCGCCGCTGCGCTGCACATGCTTCAGCAAGGCCGCTGTCGCCGCGTCCAGGCTGGTGTGCGCGCTGGAAAACACCAGGCCCACGCCGCGCCGCGTGGGCAGGCCGATGTCCCAGGTCCAGCCTTCTGCGTGCGCTGTCGAGATCGTTGCCGACGCCAGCGGGCCCTGGGGGTCGGCATAGGGCAGTTGCAAGGCCAGTGCGCTGTCGTTGAACAGCACGTGCTGCTGCGACCGCAGCGCCATGCCGTAGTGCTGGCCCAGCAACACGGAAGACAGGCCGGAGCAGTCGATGAAGAGATCACCCGCGATGTAGCCATGGCCCCGCGTCTGCAAGGCCGCGATGTCGCCGTTGTCATGCGAATGCACGGCGGTAACGGCGTCCAGCACATGCCGCACGCCCAGCTTGTCCACCGCGTGCCGGCGCAGCAGCAGACCGATCTTGACGGCGTCGAAGTGGTAGCCGTAGTTGGCCACCGCGCCAAACTCCGGCGTGGTGACCTGCTTGGGCGCCAGGCTCTCGTTGCACAGGT
This sequence comes from Betaproteobacteria bacterium, assembly GCA_031411215.1. Lineage (GTDB taxonomy): Bacteria > Pseudomonadota > Gammaproteobacteria > Burkholderiales > Burkholderiaceae_C > Rubrivivax. The sequence goes on along the minus strand of JANOAM010000121.1, from coordinate 2,707 downwards.
GGGGTTGTGGGCTGACGCATTCGGCGAAGGCCTGACCGGGTTGCCCGGCCCGGCCCGATCCACCCTGCAGCCAGCCGCTCGCCAGGTCGGCATCGCCGTAACCCTGTGGCAGGGAAAACGGGTGGTAGTAGCGGTCGTCCGCACGACCGTTCACCCAACCGTCAAAACGCGAGCCTTGTTTGAACGCAGCGTCGCATTCGCGCAGCAGGTCGGCCTCGTGAAGACCGATGCGCTGCAAGGTGTCGCGCATGGACGGCCAGGTGCCCTCGCCCACGCCAATAGCCGGCATGTCCGGCGCCTCGATGACCGTGATCTCCAGCGCGCCCGGCTCTGGTCCGCCGTGCTCCACGGCCAGCAAGGCGGCGGTCAGCCAGCCTGCCGAGCCACCACCCAACACCACGACGCGTCTCACCGCATCCGTCATATCCAGTCCTGCCAAACGCAACGCATTTGCTCAGTATCCGTGCTCACTGGGCCTGGTGGCATCCGATAAAACGCAGCCCCAAAAAAACAAAATCGGCCGCGGTGGTCGATTTTGGTGCCGTGCAGGCGGCGCTGCCTGCCTGCGCCTGCGCCGCCTTGTTGGGCGGCGCAGGTCAGGCCTTGATGCTGCTCAGAACTTGTAGCGCAGACCCACCAGGTAGCGGGCGCCGGTCTGTGTCACCGACACCAACTGTTCTTTGGTCCGGCCATGCTGACGGATGTAGCCGTCCGTCAGGTTGACCATGTCGGCCTGCAGCGTCAGGTTCTTGTTCCACTTGTAGCCAATGGACAGGTCGAACTGACCATAGGGCTCGGTGTAGATCGGGTTGTTGCCCGCACCGTCGGTGATGGAAGCCAGGAACTCGCCACGCCAGTTGTACGCGCCACGCACCGACCAGGCGCTGTTTTCATAGAACCCAACCAGGTTGTACGAATTGCCCACGCCCACCAGCGCAGCCTGTGTGGCCGTGCTGTGGTTGTCGTACTTCAGACCGGACTTGGCGATGGTGTAGTTGCCCGCCACGCCGAAGCCGCTGTTGCCGAACATGTGCTGCGCGTTCAGCTCCACGCCCTTCAACTTGTCGCCCGCCGCGTTGGACGGTGTCGTGATGGCGAATTGCAGCAAGGGGTCGCCCGGCTGCCCGACGATGTTGCCCTGGATCTGCCCGCTGTTGTTGACGCCGGTCTGCGTCACGCCCGGCTGACCGTTGAAGTTGGTGAAGATGTAGTTCCGCAAGCACACGGGGTCCGTCGTCGCACAACCACTGGCCACCGCCGCGCGGTAATACGCGCCGCCAATGGGCGTGTGAACGTTGCCCACCGGCTGCCGCACCGAGGTGCTGGCGATGAAGTTGCTGATCTGCTTGCTGAAGAGGCCCATCGACACGTAGCTGGACTTGGCGTAGTACCACTCCAGCGACGCATCCAGGTTTTTCGACAGCAGCGGCTTCAGCGCCGGGTTGCCGGTGGAACCCGTGCCCCCGCCCTGATTGGCCGTCGGGTCTACCGACACACCACCCGTCAGCGCACCCCAGCCCGGCCGGGCGATGCTCTTGCCCCAGCTGGCGCGCACCTTCAGACTGGACGTGATGTCAGCGTCCCAATCGATGCTGGGCAGCACATACGAATATTTGCCGGTGCCCGAACCAAATGTCGGCGAGCCGCTGTTCACGTTGATTTCGTTCAGCGAGCCCCAGTTGGTGCCCGTCAGCGACAGCACCTGCGACGACGAGTTGACCTTGGTCGATTCGTAGCGCAGCCCCACCGACAGGTTCATGGGGATGGCGGCGTCCAGGAAGTAGTCCCACTGCACGTGGGCACTGGTGGACTTTTCAACCGTGCGCCAGTCGTTGCCTTGGGTGTAGTCCGGGTAGGCCGAGAAGTAGGCTTCGGCCTGCGCCCGCGACATGGGCGTGTTGTTGTTGCTGGACGTGCCCCGGGCCATCGCGATCTCGATGGCGCGGTTGCGCACGGCATTGAAGTCGAAGGCGTAAAACTGCGACAGCAGCCGCGGGTCGTCATGGCCCGGGATGCGGTTGAAGTACTTCGGCAGGCTGTCCAGCGCGAAGGCACCGGCCGGGTAGTCACCCTGGTTGCCCACACCACCCCAGTCTGCGTTCTGGTGGTTGACGTTGGCCGAGCGGTTGTTCACCTTGGTGCTGGCCAGGCCGAAGTTCAGCTTGTTTTCGGCGTTGATCTTGAAGCTGCCGCGGAACTGGCCCTGGTCGATCGTCTGGTCGCTGATGGCCGCATCAAACCGGGTACCGGTGACCTGGATCGCGCTGGTTCTGAAGGTGGTGTTCGGCAGTTGCAGGATGGGCAGCTTGTTCGTGTAGTAGGCGTACGCGTCGCCCTGGCTGAACATGCCCGCATCCATCACGTTGTAGATGCCCAGGTTGGTGCTGGGCTTGGAATTGGCGGTGGAATGATGGGCGTCGAACTCCACGCTCAACTGGTTGGACACCTTCCATTCCGTGTTGAAGCCCGTGGAGCGGGTTTGCGCCTTTTCACCATAACGGCCGCCGTTCAAAGCCAGGTCATGGTCCCGCGTGGGGAACAGCGCCGAATAGGAAATGGGCCCAGCGACGGGGCCATCTGTCCACGACGACGGGCCACCCTGGAAGTTGAACCAGGTGGAGACCTCCATGTTCTTCTTGTTGACCGTGTTGTTGGCCATCGTGAAGTCCAGCGTGAACTTGAGGTCCTTGCTGGGCGCGAACTGCAG
>JANOAM010000120.1:0-4380 GCA_031411215.1 Betaproteobacteria bacterium | reverse complement strand
CCACCATGCTGCGCGCCTACGAGCACGGGCCCTTTGGCGCGGTGTACCCGCTGATGCGCGCGTCGTCCGTGCTGCTGGTGCTGCCCGTGGCGTCCACTCTGGCGCGCGAGACGCCGGCCCCGCTGGGCGTGGCCGGCGTGTTGCTGATTGCCGCAGCCGTGGGCTCGCTGGCCCTGGGCAGCGACGCCAACCGCGTCTTCACCCGGCGGGCCCTGACCTGGACCCTGCTGGCCGCCGTCTGCACCGCCGGCTACGTGGTCTGCGATGCGCAGGGCGTGCGCCGCGCCGGCACACCCTGGTCCTATGGTGCGGGCATGTCGGTGCTCAACGCCATCACCTGGTCGCTGTGGCAGTGGCGCACGGGCCAGGCCTGGTCGCGTGAGCGTGCGGTGTGGGCCTGGGGCGTGCCGGTGGCCGTGGCGTCCATCCTGTCCTACCTGCTGATCCTGTGGGCCTGGACCCGCGCACCCATCGCACCTGCTGCGGCCTTGCGCGACACCAGCGCGGTGTTTGCCGCACTGCTGTCGGTGTGGGTGCTGAAAGAGCCGCTGTCGCGCCGTGTGCTGGTGGCTGTGCTGCTGGCGGCTGCGGGTGCGGTGCTGATACGGTTGGGCTGGCCAGCGGCCTGAGGTCGCCTCCAGGCTGCTGCGCGCAGCGCATGAGCAGCCACGTTTTTGTTCGTTGGCCTGCGGCAGAGCCGTGCCTAGCATGGCCCTCATGATCAAACGCCAACTCCTCCTTGTCGCACTGCTGGCCAGCACGCTGGCGCCCGCTTGGGCCCAGAAGCAGGTCCAACTGCTCAATGTCAGTTACGACCCGACGCGCGAGCTCTACGTTGAATACAACAAGGCCTTCGCCGGCTACTGGCAGAAGAAGACGGGCCAGGTCGTCACCGTCAAACAGAGCCACGGCGGCAGCGGCAAACAGGCGCGCTCGGTCATCGACGGCCTGGACGCCGACGTGGTGACCCTGGCCCTGGCGTATGACGTGGACGAACTGGCAGCCAAGGCCAAGCTGATCCCGGCCGATTGGCAGAAGCGCCTGCAGCACAACAGCTCGCCCTACACCAGCACCTACATCTTCCTGGTGCGCAAGGGCAACCCCAAGGGCATCAAGAACTGGGACGACCTGGTCAAGCCGGGTGTGTCCGTCATCACCGCCAACCCCAAGACCAGCGGCGGTGCACGCTGGGGCTACCTGGCCGCCTACGGTTTTGCGCTGAAGCAGCCCGGTGGCACGGACCTCAAGGCCAAGGACTTCATCGCCAAGCTGTTCTCCAACGTGCCGGTGCTGGACAGCGGCGCGCGCGGCTCCACCGTGACTTTTGCCGAACGGGGTGTGGGTGACGTGCTGCTGGCCTGGGAGAACGAAGCCCACCTGGCGCTGAAGGAATTTGGTGCCGACAAGTTCGACATCGTGTACCCACCCATCAGCATCCTGGCCGAGCCGCCGGTGGCCGTGGTGGACAAGAACGTGGACAGGAAGGGGACACGTGTCGTGGCACAGGCTTACCTGGACTACCTGTACAGCGCCGAAGGCCAGGCAATTGCAGCGCGCAACTTCTACCGGCCCATAGACGCCAAGGTGTTGGCCGCCTACGCCAAGAACTTCCCCAAGGTGAACCTCTTCACCATTGACGAGGTCTTTGGCGGCTGGACCAAGGCGCAGCAGATCCACTTCAACGACGGTGGCGTCTTTGACCAGATCTACACAAGAAAGTAGGCACCCGCGAAGACCCTATCCCTGTTGCGCAGCGGCTAGCAGTTCCTGGTGCAGTTGCCGGGCCAGCGCCTGGGCGTGCACACGCAACTCGGGTATGGCCGTGGCCTCCCAGTCGCGGGCCTTCAGCATCGGGCCGATATAGCGCAGCCAGGGTTGCGCTGCGCCAGCCCGGTCGATCAGGGCCAGCTGCGCGTCGACCCGCACGCCCAGGCCCAGGTCGTCTGCCACCAGGTGGCCTTGTTCGATCAAGGACAGCACCAAGGGTGATCCACAGTGGTCCAGACGGGTCGACGGTGCCGTGCAATTGACGATGCGGTCCACGGTCAGGGTCACAAGCTGGTGCTGGCCGCGGGGCCTTACGGACACCTGGAACTGCGCACCGGCGCGCCGCACATCCACCACCCGGCCTGCAAGCAGTTGCATGCCGTGTTCGCGCACGCGGCGTTCCTGGCAGTCCATCGCCTCGGGCGCACAACGGTGGCGCAGCGTGTCCCAATGGACCTGCACGTGGCGCAGGAAGCGGCGCCGGTCAGCGTTGCTCAAGCTCTGCCACCAGCGCGGCGTGTGCGGGCGCAAGGCGCCGATCGTGTCGCGCCAATCCTCACCGCTGGCGGCCGCCTGCGCCAGCGCGCGGCGCAGTTCACGCACTTGCCCGCGCAGCGTCGGACCCATGCGCTGCAGCAGCGCCAGGACGTCGACCGTGGCCGGCCGGCCATCGCGTTGGCGGTGCCCCTGGGGCTTGAGGCCGCGGCGCGACAGGCTCCACAGCGGTCCTTCATGACCGGCCCGGTCCAGCGTCACCACCATGTCCAGCGCCGTCAGGCCGGCACCCAGCAGAAGCACGGCTTCTTTGCGCGCCACCAGCTGATCGAGTTCGCAGCGCCAGGGGTCCGGCACGTAGGCGTCGCCCAGGGTGTCCCGCTGGGCTTGGGACAGTGGATGGCCTGGCGCGAAGTGGCCGAAGGCCAGCACCACACGGTCGGCCAACAGATGGGTACCGTCTTCCAGTTCGACGCGGGCGGGCGCGGAGCCTTTGGGTGGTTCGATGCGTGCGACCCGCCCGACGATGCGTTCCAGCGGTGCAGTTGTTGCTGCATGGCTGTTCTCGACGGCCGACAGCAGCGACTCGAGGTAGGCGCCGTACAGACGCCTGGGCACAAAGGACCCCGCCTGCCAGCCCAGATTCACCCAGCGGCAGTAGCGCAGGAAGTCGTCCGGGTCGTCAGCCAGCGCACTCATGTTGCCGGCCGGCACGTTGAGCACATGCGCGGCGCTGCGCGTGCCGTATGCCACGCCCCGCGCCATGCGCCCTGACTCGTTGACCAGCACCACCTTCAGCGGGGTCGTGGCCTGGCGCAACAACTGCACAGCCGTGACGGCACCGCTGAAGCCGGCCCCGACGATGACCACAGTCGGCTCGCGTGCTGGCGGCGATGTTCCGGTTGAATCATTCAGCGACGGGGTGGTCTTCAGCACGTGTCAGTCGTCCTTGATGCGCGGACCAAATACCGTGATGCGCAACCGTTCGTGGTGCTGCGCAATGTCCGCCTCCTAGCATAGCGGCCTACCTTGTATGCCCCGCGCTCGCACTCGCCAAGTTCATGTTCTTTTCCCGCATCTTGCTCAAGCGCCACAGCGTACTGCCCGGCTTCGACCTGGCGCTGGGCTTTGCGCTGCTCTACATCAGCCTGATCGTGTTGATCCCGCTGTCGGCGGCGTTCCTGAAGACCTTCACCTTGACCTGGCAGCAGTTCCTGGACGCGACCACGACCCCACGCGTAATGGCGTCGTATCGCCTGACCTTTGGTGCCAGCTTGCTGGCGGCGCTGCTGAACGCGGTCTTCGGCCTCATCGTGGCCTGGGTGCTGGTGCGCTACCGCTTCCCGGGCAAACGGCTGGTTGACGCACTGGTGGATCTGCCCTTTGCGTTGCCCACAGCGGTGGCCGGCATCGCGCTGACGGCCATCTGGGCGCAGAACGGTTCGCTCGGCAAGTACCTGCCCTTCAAGGTGAGCTACACGCCGCTGGGCGTGTGGGTGGCGCTGGTTTTCATCGGCCTGCCTTTTGTGGTGCGCACCGTGCAGCCGGTGCTGGAAGACGTCAACCGCGAACTGGAGGAAGCCGCCGCCACCCTGGGTGCCAGCCGGCTGCAGACCTTCACCCACGTGATCTTCCCGGTCGTGATGCCGGCACTGTTGACCGGCTTTGCGCTGGCCTTTGCGCGTGCCCTGGGTGAATACGGCAGTGTCATCTTCATCGCCGGCAACATGCCCATGATCAGCGAGATCACGCCCCTGCTCATCATCACCAAGCTCGAGCAGTACGACTATGCCGGTGCCACGGCCATTGCGGTGGTGATGCTGGTGGCGGCCTTTTCGCTGCTGCTGCTGATCAACCTGTTGCAGTCCTGGGCGCGGAAATGATGCCCCCAAGCTCGCTGCCGCTCGCTACCCCCCGAGGGGGCCGTCCGCCAACGGCCTGGCGAAGCCAGATCCGTGGCGGGAAACTTGGCCAGCGGTCCCCCGCGCGAGCCCAGCGCACAGCGACCGGCGAAGCGCCCTGGGTGCGTCGCCTGCTCATAGGCCTGGCATTGGCCTTCATGACGCTGTTCCTCTTCGTGCCGCTGGTGACGGTGTTCTACGAGGCGCTGAAGAAGGG
>JANOAM010000119.1:0-4179 GCA_031411215.1 Betaproteobacteria bacterium | reverse complement strand
TGCGCCAGCGCGCGCAGCTTGCCGGCCTTGATCTGCTGCACCACAGAGGCTGGCCCACTGGCGACGGCGTCGACCTGTCCGCTCAAGAGCGCCAGCACAGCGGGGCCGGCGCCGGTGTAGGGGATGTGCGTCATGCGAAAGACCGCGCCGGCCTTCAGCATTTCCATCGGCACGTGCATGGTGCCGTAGTTGCCGCTGCTGCCGTAGTTGTAGGCGCCGGGCTTGCGCTTGGCGTCGGCCACGAACTCGGCCAGCGTCTTCCAGGGTGCGTCGGCACGCACCACCAGCACCGTGGGGTCGGCCGTGAAGCGCGCGATGGGCTTGAACTGGCTCAGCGTGTAGGCGGGCTTGCGGCCCAGCAGGACATCGGCCTCCGGCAGGATGGAAATCGACGACAGCGACATCAACACCGTGTAGCCATCGGCCGGTGCGCGCGCGGCGACGCCCATGCCCAAGGCACCGCCAGCGCCCACGCGGTTTTCCACGATCACCGTGGTCTTCAATTCCTTGCCCAGGGCTTCGGCCACCGGCCGCGCCACGGTGTCGGCCACGCCACCGGGCGGGAAGGGCACGATCATGGTGATGGGCTTGTCGGGCCAGCCTTGTGCGAAGGCGCTGGTGGCTGCGGCCACCAGCGCGGTTGCGATCAGAGTCTTCATGCGCGGCCCTCTTCGACAAAGCGGTTTTCCAGCACGCCCACACCGTCGATCTCGATGCGCACCACGTCGCCATGGCCCAGCCAGCGCGGCGGGTTCATGCCCATGCCCACACCCGCGGCGGTGCCGGTGGCGATCACGTCGCCGGGCAGCAGCGTGATGCCGCGCGAGCAGGTTTCCACCAGCGTGGGAATGTCGAAGATCAGGTCGCTGGTGTTGGCGTCCTGGCGCAGTTCACCGTTCACCCAGCAGCGCACACGCGTGTGGCTGCCGTCGACTTCATCGGCACTGACCAGCCAGGGGCCCATGGGGCAGAAGGTGTCGAAGCTCTTGCCCAGGTCCCATTGCGCATGGCGGATCTGCACGTCGCGCGCCGTCACGTCGTTGATGATGGTGTAGCCCCAGACATGGTTCATGGCGTCGGCGCGGCTGATGTTGCGGCCGCCTTTGCCGATGACCAGGGTCAGCTCGGCCTCGTAGTCGATCTGCGTCGAGATGGCCGCACCTGGCAGCTTCACATCGGTGGCCGTGGCCACCACCGTTTCCGGCACCTTGGTGAAGACGATGGGCCAGGTGTCGACGGTCTTGGTGTTGTCCTTGAACACGCTTTCGCGCAGTTCCTTGGCATGGGCGTGGTAGTTGCGGCCCACGCACCACAGGTTGCGGCGCGGCACCGGGATGGGCGCCTCAAAGCGCACGCCGGCCAGCGGCACCCGTTCGGCCACCGCGGGCCATGCATCGCCACGCGCGGCGGCTTCCATCAGCGGCAGGGCGCCCAGTGGGGCGGCGCCTTCGAACAGCTCCAGCGTGACGCCGTCGGCTGCAAGGCGGGCCACGCGGCGCTGGCCCTGGTGGTGGATGGTGGCAAGGCGCAAGGCAGGCTCCTGAGCTTGGAAAAAGGCACTGACCAAATGCTACCATTTGGGCCCATGGACACTGCTGCAATTCTGCGAGAGACGATCCTTGAGAAGCTGCGCTCGCGCACCTGGCGGGCCGGCCACCGCATCCCTACCGAACGTGCGCTGAGTGAACAGTTTGGCCTCAGCCGCAGCACCGTGCGCCGCGTGCTGCAGGACCTGAAGCGCCGCCGGCTCATCACCCAGACCGTGGGCAGCGGCACCTACGTGGCGGAACTGGTGCACGAGGCCCTGGCCGAGATGAGCCCGGTGGTCAGTGCGCTCACCGTGAGCCCTGCGGACCTGATGAGCGCACGCCTGGTGCTGGAGCCCGCGCTCATCGGCATGTGCACCGGCAACGCCACCAGCGCGGACTTTGCGCGCATGGACGAATGCAACCGCATGGCCGAGGCGGCGGGCACGCTGGAAGAGTTCGAGAAGTGGGACGCCGCTTTGCACGAAGCGATTGCCGACGCGGCCCACAACGGCTTCATCACCGGCCTCTTCAAGCTGATGAGCGAAGTGCGCCAGCAGGGTGAATGGGGCGTGCTGAAACGCCGCAGCGCCACGCCCGAAAGGCGGCTGGAATACCAGCAGGAACACCGGGCGCTGGTGGCCGCGCTGAAAGAACGTGATGCCGACAAGGCCAAGAAGCTGTGCCTGGCGCACCTGGTGCATGTGCGGGTCAACATGCTGGGCCATTGACGTTCGGCCGCATTGACCCTGTGGGGGTGCGCCGCTAGAGTCCATCGCACTCCGACCCAAATGCAACCAATCAAGGCCAATCGACGATGTTGATCCTGAAACTGGCCCGCCGCGTGTGGCCGCTGATGCTGGCCTGCACCGCCGTTTTGGCGCAAGCCCAGGACTACCCCAACCGGGCCGTGCGCATCATCGTGCCCTTTGCGCCGGGGGGCTCCGCCGACGTGTTTGGCCGCTTCATCGCGCAGAAGCTGCAGGACAGCACCGGCCAGAACTTCATCATCGACAACCGCCCGGGTGGGGGATCGGTGATTGGTACCGATGCCGTGGCCAAGGCGGCGCCTGACGGCTACACGCTGCTGTTGATGTCCAACACGCACACGGTCAATGAGTCACTCATCCCCAGCAAGTCCTTCGTGCTGATGAAGGACTTCGTGCCGATCGGTCCCATCAACTATTCCGACCTGGTGCTGGTGGCGCGCGGCAACCTGCCGGCCAACAACCTGGGTGAACTGATCAAGGCTGCCAAGGCGAAGCCCGGCAGCATGAGCTACGCCTCGTCGGGCCCGGGTACGCCGTACCACATGGCCGGCGAACTGTTCAAGGCCATGGCCGGCGTGGCCATCGTGCACATCCCCTACCGCGGCAGCGCCGGTGCCCGCACCGACGTGCTGGGCGGCCAGCTGGAGATGATGTTCGACGCCATCCCCACCATGACCGAGCACATCAAGTCGGGCAAGGTCAAGGCGCTGGCCACCACGGGCAAGAGCCGGTCCGCCACGCTGCCCGACGTGCCCACCATGTCCGAAGCCGGCGTGCCGGGTTACGAGGCCACCATCTGGCTGGGCCTGATGGCGCCCAAGGGCACGCCGCCGGCCATCGTCAACAAGCTCAACGCGGAACTGGCCAAGATCACCGGCAACGCGGACGTGCGCAAGGCCTGGTTGGCCCAGGGCACCACGGCCATGACCATGGGCGTGGACGAGTTCACCAGGTACATGAACGAAGACATCACCAAGTGGGCGCGCATCGTCAAGTTCAGCGGGGCGAAAGCGGAATGAGCGCTGTCCTGAACTTCCTGAGCGCGGGTGCCGCGCAAGGTCTGCTGAAAGCGCTGCAACCGCGCTTTGAAGCGGCGCATGGAGTCACGCTGCAAGGCCGCTTTGGTGCCGTGGGTGCGATGAAGGAAGCCCTGCTGGCTGGCGAGCCCTGCGACCTGTTCGTGACCACCGACGCCATGGCCAGTGACCTGGCCGCACAAGGCCGGCTGGACGGCGCCACACGCGCGCCGCTGGGCCGTGTGCGCACGGGCGTGGCCGTGCGGCGCGGTGACCCGCGGCCCGATGTGTCCACGCCCGACACGCTGCGTGCGGCCTTGCTGGCGGCACGCGGCCTCTACTTCCCCGACCCGCAGCGCGCCACGGCCGGCATCCACTTTGCCAACGTGCTGCGTGAACTGGGCATCCATGACGAGTTGCTGCCGCGCTTTCGCACCTTCCCCAACGGCGCTGCGGCCATGCGCGAACTGGCGGCCAACGCCGAACCCGGGTTGATCGGTTGCACGCAGGTGACGGAGATCCTCTACACCGAAGGCGTGGAACTGGTGGCGGTGCTGCCGCCGCAGTTTGAGTTGGCCACGGTCTACACGGCCGTGGTGACGGCGGGTTCCGCGCAAGCCGCAGCGGCCCGGGCTCTGGTGAACTTGATGGCCGGCGACGAAGCGCGTGCGCTTCGCGAGCAAGGGGGATTTGAATGAAGCACCTGCCGCGTTGGGTCGGGGCGCTGCTGGTGCTGGGGGCATTGGGCCTGTCGGCCGCAGCGCACGTACACGCGCAAGCTCAGGACTACCCCAACCGCCCCATCCGCATCATCGTGCCCTTCTCGCCGGGCGGCGCGGTGGACGGGCCCACGCGGGTGGTGGCGCA
>JANOAM010000118.1:0-5713 GCA_031411215.1 Betaproteobacteria bacterium | reverse complement strand
AGCGGGTCTTGCCGGCCGCGTGGCCGGTACGCTTTCAGCCGCCGGGCGATCTCGGCAATGTGCTCGGGCGTGGTGCCGCAGCAGCCGCCGGCGATGTTGAGAAAGCCCGCCTTGGCGAACTCTTCCATCAGGCCGCCAGTGACGTCCGGCGTCTCGTCAAAGCCAGTGTCGCTCATCGGGTTGGGCAGGCCCGCGTTGGGGTAGCAGCTGACGAACGTGTCGCTGGCCACCTTGGACAACTCTTCGATGTAGGGGCGCATCACCGCCGCACCCAAGGCGCAGTTCAGGCCTATGGCCAGCGGCCGCGCATGGCGCACCGAATGCCAGAAGGCGGGCACGGTCTGGCCGCTCAGGATGCGGCCAGACGCGTCGGTCACGGTGCCGGAAATGATCACTGGCAGGCGCTGCCCGGTGTCGGCCATCAGCTCGTCGAGCGCAAAGATCGCGGCCTTGGCGTTGAGCGTGTCGAAGATGGTCTCCACCAGGAACAGGTCGCAGCCGCCTTCCAGCAAGCCTTCCGCCTGTTCACGGTAGGCGTCGCGCAGCTGGTCAAAGCTGACATTGCGCGCGCCCGCGTCGTTGACGTCCGGGCTGATGCTGGCCGTGCGCGGTGTCGGGCCCAGGGCGCCGGCCACGAAGCGCGGTTTGTCGGGCGTGCTGTACTCGTCGGCCGCGCTGCGCGCCACGCGGGCGGCGGCGACATTCATTTCGCGCGCGATGTGGCCCAGCGCGTAGTCTTCCTGCGCAATGCTGGTGGCGCCGAAGGTGTTGGACTCGATGATGTCGGCGCCTGCCGCCAGGTACTGCGCGTGAATCTCGCGGATCACGTCCGGCCGTGTCATCACCAGCAGGTCGTTGTTGCCCTTCAAGTCCTTGCCATGAGCGGAGAAGCGCTCACCGCGGAAGTCCGCTTCACCCAGCTTGTAGCGCTGGATCATGGTGCCCATGGCACCGTCGATGATGGCGATGCGCTCGTGCAGAATGGCAGCCAGGGCTGCGCCGCGTGTGTAGGCCGCGTGGGGCGCTTGGAGTGGAGCGTTCATCCCGCAATTGTAGGAACCTCGTCAAGCCCCCGCCCATGAAGCATCTCACCCCGCGCGAGACTTGGCAGTTCGTTCAGCAGCATCCCGAGGTCTTGTTTGTCGATGTCCGTATGGAGATCGAGTACCTCTATGTCGGCCACCCGCCGGGTGTGGTGCACGTGGCCTGGTACGAGTACCCGGACATGGAGCCGCAGCCGCAGGTCTTTGTGGAGCAGGTGCGCCGCGAAGGCGGGCGTGAAGACCGGCCCGTGCTGTTGCTGTGCCGGTCAGGCGCGCGCACGGTGGAAGCCGGCAAGGCGCTGGAGGCAGCAGGCTTCCACGAGGTGATCAACGTGCTGCACGGTTTTGAAGGCGACCTGGACGAGCATTTCCAGCGTGGTCGGCTCAATGGCTGGCGGCACGATGGCCTGCCCTGGGAGCAGCTGTAGTTCAGAGCCCCTTCACAACGCCCGGTACTTCCGCCGACGCTTGCGCCGCCTGGGGATGTTCAGTTGCACACCGTGCCTTGAGCGTTTGCGGTCGGTGTTGTTGCGCAGCGCCAGGTCCAGTGCGGCCATAGCCAGCACCGTGGGCACCAGTGCGCCGCCGATGAGGCACAGGATGGTTGACGAGGCTTCGCGCTTGTAGACCGAGCCGACCTGGCCCAGCACACCCGCGGCCGCTACCACCACCTCCTGGCCCGCGACCAGGGTGATGGCGATCAGACCCGCCGCCCCGGCGCGCCAGAGGCTCTTGCGGCCACCGTCACTGCTGGTGTCGGAATAGGCCAGCCAAGCGGCGGCCACCAGGCCCAGCACGGTCACGGCGACAGCGCCGCCCAGCAGGTCAAACTGCCAGCGGATGCCGGGCCGCAGCCCGGCGGACATCACCCAGCCCGCTTGAACGGCAATCGCAATGCCGGCCAGCAACAAGCCGCTGCCGATCAGCGCCAGCCAGTTCTGCCGCCGCGTCAGCCAGAACGCGACTGGAATGCACAGCACCATGGGGGCCAGGAACAGCGGGGGCACGGCCGCCCACAGGTAGCCCAGCGGGAAGGGCAGCGGCTCGGCGGCCATGGCCAAGGTCATGGATGAGGGGATCACCACGCCGATGGACGTGCCGGCGATCACGGCTGGCCACAAGGCGTGACGCCAGCTTTCGCGGTCCTGCGCGCGACGTACCCAGCCGATGAAGAGGTAGGCGCCCAGCACGACGACCACGGCGGCCATCAGCCACAGCAGAAGCGAGGAGTCACCAAGGGAGCTGGAAGACATGCGTGATCAGGTCGAAACAACAGGGCGCGACTGCGGATCATCGCATTGAGTCACCCCCGTGAAAGTACCAACTGACTCATCCTGAAGAGGGAAAAGTCGCTGCAACGGCCAATGTTGGCGTTGTGGCGGGCTCAGGGGGCCAGCGGCGCGGGTTCGGTCGGGTCGAAAAGGGACGCCCGGAAGGCAGAAGCCGCGGCCGGCCCGTCGCTCTCGGCCCAGAGTGCCAGCGCAGTGGCGGTCATGGGCTTGGCAAACAGATAGCCCTGCAGTTCGTCGCAGCCCAGCTGCACCAGCGCGTCGCGCTGGGCTTCGGTTTCCACGCCTTCGGCCACCACGTGCAGTTGCAGGGAGTGCGCCATCTGCACGATCGCGCGCACGATGCTGCGGGCTTCCTCGCCGCCGCCGCTCAAGTCGGACACGAAGGCGCGGTCGATCTTCAATTCCTGGGCCGGCAGCCGACGCAGCGTGGCCAGGCTGGAATGCCCGGTGCCGAAGTCGTCGATGGACACGTGCAGCCCTGCCTGGCCCAGCCTATCGAAGGCCAGGCGCGTGACCGCTGTGTCTTCCATGGCCACGGTTTCGGTGATCTCGCAGGTCAGGCGGCTGGCTGGCACCTGGTGGCGCGCCAGCGAAGCCTGGATCTGGTCGACCAGGTCGTCGCGCCGCAGCTGGTGGCCCGAGATGTTCACCGCAATGCGCATGCGCAGACCGGCCTCGCGCCATTGCGCGGCCTGGCGGCAGGCTTCTTCGATGACCCACAGGCCGATCTCGGCGATCAGCCCATGCCGTTCGGCCAGGGGGATGAACACCGCCGGGCTGACCATGCCGCGTTTGGGATGCAGCCAGCGCAGCAGCGCCTCAGCCGCGGTGATCTGCAGGCTGCGCGCGTCCACCTTGGGCTGGAAGTACAGCTGGAACTCGTGCCGGGACAACGCCTGGCGCAGGTCCTGCAGCATGTCGGCCTGTTCGCGCAGGCTCACACCCATGGCGGGGTCGAACAGCGCATGCGCACCACCGCCGCCCCTCTTCACGCCGCGCATGGCCAGCGCAGCGTGAGGCACCAGGCGCGGCCGCGAGCCGTGGTCCGGGTACAGCGCAATGCCCACGGACGCGCCCAGTTGCAGCGGCATCTGCTCAACCAAGAAGGGCTCTGACAGCGCAACCAGCAGGTCCGATGCGCGGCCGATGGCTTCGCTGCCGTCACAGGGCAGCGCCAGCGCAAACTCGTCGCCAGCCACGCGGGCCAGCGGGTTGCGGGGTGTCGCGTAGGCTGACAGGCGGCGCGCGGCTTCGACCAGCAGGCCGTCGCCCACGCGCAAGCCGTAGCCTTCGTTGATGCTGCGGAAGTTGTCCAAGCCTATGTACAGCACGCACAGGCCGCGCTCCTGCCGGTCGGCTTCCAGGATCATCGGTTCCAGTGCGGATTCGAACTCCGTGCGTGACATCAGGCCGGTCAGACGGTCCTGCTGGCGCACTTCGGCCAGTTTGGAATGGGCGTTCGAGAGCCGCGACTGCAATTGATTGCGGCTGCGCGCCAGCCGCCAGGCGTGGGTCAGCGCCATGGCCAGCAGCAAGCTGACGACAAGCAGCACCCAACTCAGGGCGCCGCCCTGGCGGAACAACTCGATGACTGCGGCAAGGGGCCTCATCCGGCTCATATCGGCGCAAGGTGCCGCCGCTTGAGCGTGTCAGGCGCGCATCAGTGCGTCTTGAAGCCGATTCCGCGGCGCTGGCGCACCTCCGGCTTCACGCGGTGTTCGCTTTCCAGCTGCGACAGGAACCCGTCGGGCTCGAAAACCTCGCCCAGGATGTCGACCTGCCGCTGCACGGCGGCAAAGTCGCCCGGCACCAACTGGTCCAGCGCAGCCAGTCGGGAGGCCTGTTCCACCGTGAGATCTTCACGCCGCCCGCCCAGGGCTTCGGCCGCGAACATGCGCAGGCGCTGTTCGGCGGTGAGTGCATGGAAGCGCACCTTGAAGGTGAAGCGGCGCAAGGCGGCTTCGTCCAGTTCGTCAAAGAGGTTGGTGGTGCAGATGAAGACGCCGGGGAAACGCTCCATGCCCTGGAGCATCTCGTTGACTTCGGTGACTTCGTAGTTGCGTTCGGCCAGGCGGCGGCTGCGCAGGAAGCTGTCGGCCTCGTCCAGCAACAACACGGCGTTTTCATTGGCCGCGTCCTCGAACATGCGGGCCATGTTCTGCTCGGTTTCGCCCACGTACTTGCTGGCGATGTCGCTGGTCTGGCGGATCATCAAAGGCCGCTGCAGTTCACGTGCGATGTGTTCGGCCAAAGCCGTCTTGCCGGTGCCGGGCGCACCGTGGAAGCAGATGGTGCCGTGGCCACGCCGCGCCAGTGCCTGCACGATGCGTGGCACCTCGAAGCGACTCTCCACGTTCAGCAAGCTCAGGTCGTAGGACGTGACCACGGGCCTTGCGCCACGCTCGGCCTTGCTGCCGCCCAAGGCCTTGTCGGCATTGCCCAGCTGGCGCTCGATCAGCGATTCCGTCGTGGCCGGCTCGCTGCTCTCAGCCTGCGCCAAGCGCGCAAAGCGCACGGCGGTGCGGATCTGCGCGGGTGTCAGGCCACGGCGCTCGGCCAGCTTGGCGGCAAAGCCCTCGCTCACCGGAACACCCGTCAAAGCGCGTGTCACCAGCCCTTCCCGCGCGCCGGGCGGCGGGCTCTTCAGCTGCAGGTGGTACTGGAAGCGGCGGCGGAAAGCGGGGTCGATCTGTTCGATGCGGTTGGTCACCCAGATCACCGGCACCGGGTTGGTTTCCAGGATCTGGTTGACCCAGGCCTTGCCGCTGACGCTGCCGCTCATGCCGCCACTGCCAGCGTCTGAACTGTCCAGCCGCGCGATGATCTGCGCGGCTTCGCTGCTGATCGGCGGGAACACGTCTTCCACTTCGTCGAAGAGCAAAGCCACGCCGCTGCTGCTTTTCAGGAAGACCTGGCTGATCTGCAGGCTGCGATAACGGTCGCGGCCGGACAGGCTGTTGCCATCACGGTCGGCGTACTCCACCTCATAGAGCGACAGACCCGCGGCTGCCGCGCAGACCTTGGCCAGCTCGGTCTTGCCGGTGCCTGGCGGGCCGTAGAGCAGCACGTTCACGCCCGGCTCCTTGCGCTGCGCGGCGTTCTGCAACAGCGCGGTCAGCATCGTCGCGTCTTCGGCGACGAAGGCGAAATCACTCAGTTGCAATTCGCTCTTGACCACGGGCCGCGTGAACACCGCCATCAGCTCGCCCGGCGCGCGGTACTCGCGCATCAACACCGGTGGCAATTGCTCGCTGACCTTCATCAGGTCGGCCAGGTCGGTGATGTTCTGCTCCGAGATCAGGTTCTCGATCATGCCGATGCGTTCCAGCCGCGAGCCAGCGCGCAGCGCTTCGGCCACCTCGCTGGCTTCGACCCCGG
>JANOAM010000117.1:0-2307 GCA_031411215.1 Betaproteobacteria bacterium | reverse complement strand
CGTAGTGGTACTGCTGCATGTCCAGCGTCTGGTTCAGGGCCGGGTGCACGAAGGGGATGTGCAGGCCTTCCAGGTAGTTCTCCACGTACAGCGCCCAGTGGGCGTCGAATTCAAACGTGCGTGCGCGGGTGGGGTCGGCCTGCCAGGTTTCCATGGGCAGCCAGGCCAGGCGTTGCTGCATCTCACCGGCCCAGGTGTCGAAGGGCAAGGCAGGTTTCAACGACGCGAAACCGTGGCCAGCCCACTGGCCCAGCAGCACTTGCGGCAGGTCATCACGGGCCGACGGGAAGTCCTGCGCGCCTTCAAAGCCGGGCATGAAGCGCAGCCTGCCGTCCAGTTCAAAGCGCCGCGAGTGGTAGCCGCAGCGGATGTGGTCCAGCTTGCAGGGCGCGTCCACCAATATCTTGGCGCGGTGCGTGCACACGTTGCTCAAGGCGCGCAGCGTGCCGCTCAGGTCGCTCGTCAGCAGCAGGGGTTCGTCCAGCAGGCCGGGCAGCAGATCCACCGGCGCGCAACTGCCGGGCTCGGCCACGTTGCCCAGCGGGCCCAACCAATGCCACGTGCGGGTGAAGATCGTTTCGCGGGCCTGGGCCCACACGGCAGGGTCCAGGTAGAACGCTTTGTCCAGCGTGCGGGCGACGGTGACGTCAGGATCGACATGGAACCGGGTCTCAGCCATGGGCCATGTCCTTGGGCATCGACAAGTCGAAGTGCGATTCCGCGACCACGCCGCCGTTGATCTGCACCGCCAGACCATGCCGCCCCGCGTGGTAGCGGCGCGTGGTGATGATCTTGAGCGAATGGCATTTGCTGAGCGTCACTTCACCCAGCGGCGGCAGTTCGATCTGCCAGCCCTTGAACACCTTGGCACTGGTGCCGCCGTGGGCCTTGACGTGGTGCACGGCATAGTCCACCGCCAGGCGTTGCGGCTTCTTGGCCGTGGAACGCAGCTGCAAAGTCAGCGTCACCTCACCACCCAGCGCCACACGCTTGGGCGACACGGACAGGCTGGCCTCGCCCTTGAAGGCCGCGCCCAGGCCCCAGGCCTTCAGCACCGCTGTGTCGCCAGCCTTGATGAGCGTGCGGCTGGCGTGCCTGAGCAGCGCGTGGCGCTCCTTGGGCGCGTCGGGCAGGTGATCGTGCAGCCAATGCGCCACCAGGCCCGGGTGGTCCTTGGCGATGTCGTTCAAGTGGTTGGCCACGCTGCGGCGCACGTAGTCGCTGGGATCGTCCTGCAGCGCGCGCAGCAGGGGCAGGGTGGGGCTGGGGTCCTGGATCAGCGACTTCAGCTGCAGCCCCCAGGGCAGGCGCGGCCGGCTGCCTTCGCTGACCAGGCGGCGCACATGGTGGCTGTCGTCCGCTGTCCAGCGGGCCAGCGTCTCAAAACTCAGCTTGGGATGGTTGACGATGAAGGGCCGGATGGCGAACTCGGCGGTGGAACGCTGCGTCAGCGCGTGCAGCGCGGCCAGTGCACGTTCGGGCTGGTCCTGGCCCTGGCGCGCTATGTACTCGCCCACGGGCCAGAGGATCCAGCCGCGCAGCCCGGCCTGCAGGCCCGCGGGCGCTTCTTCGCCTTCGGCGGTGGGTGCAGCCATCGCGGCCTCAAGAGCCGTGGCGGCGGCACCGAAGTCGCGCGGCAGGGTTACCTCCAGCGCGGCGCAGAGCTGCAGCACGCGGGCCTTCAGCTCCAGCGCGTCCAACCCGGTGGTGGCGTGTTTGACGAAGGCCTTGGAATCGAAGCCCGGCGTATGCAGCGCCAGCTGGGCCGCGGCGTCGCGCACCAGCGCGGCGTTGATGAGGTTCTTGAAGGGTTCGGCCATCGTGTTCCTTCAAAGCCCGTCAATCCAATCGCACCGGCAGGCGCTTGAAGCCGCGGAAGCGCAGGCGGCGGTCGCGCTCCGGCGGCGAAGCCAGGTCCACCCGCGGGTAGCGCTTCAGCAGCGCGGCGATGGCGATGCGGCCTTCCAGCCGCGCCACGTTCATACCCGAGCAGGCATGTGCGCCCTGGCCAAACGCGAGATGGTTGTTGGGCTTGCGTGCGATGTCCAGCGTGTCGGGCCGGTCGAACTCGGCCGGGTCGCGGTTGGCTGCGCCAATGGCCAAAGTGACGAACTGCCCGGCCGGGATCTCATGCGCTCCCAATCGCAACGGCGCCGTGGTCAGCCGGTTGTTCAGCTGAATGGGGCTTTCAAAGCGCAGCAGTTCTTCCACGGCCGTGTTGATGAGCGCGGGCTGGTCCAACAGGCGGTCCAGCTGGCTGCGTTGGGTGACGAGTGCGTGCAGGCCGTTGCCGATCAGGTTGCTGGT
>JANOAM010000116.1:0-7398 GCA_031411215.1 Betaproteobacteria bacterium | reverse complement strand
CGGTGACAAAGCCACCGTGCGTGTGCTCATGAGCCACGAAATGGAAACCGGCCAGCGCAAGGACTCCGCGGGCAAGACCATCCCCGCGTGGTTCATCCAGGAAGTCACCGCCTTGCATAACGGCAAACCTGTGCTGACTGCGCAATGGGGCCCCAGCGTGGCCAAGAATCCCTTCCTGCAATTCAATGTGAAGGGTGCCAAGGCGGGCGACAAGATCAGCATCAGCTGGCTGGACAACCGCGGCGACAAGCGCACGGACGAAGCGACCGTCGCATGAAAAAAGCCCAGTTCGCACTGCTGGCGGCCGCGTCCGCGCTCACCGCGGCCATGGCCCTGCCGGCTGTGGCCCAGAAGTCCGCCGCGGACGGCATTGCCGAATACCGCAAGATGCTGGAAGACGGCAACCCGGCGGACCTGTTCGAAGCCAAGGGCGAAGAGCTGTGGAAGACCAAGCGGGGGCCCAAGAGCGCGACGCTGGAACAGTGTGACCTGGGCAAAGGCCCCGGCGTGGTCAAGGGCGCTTTCGTGGAACTGCCGCGTTACTTTGCCGATACCAAGAAGGTCCAGGACCTGGAATCGCGCCTGGTCAGCTGCATGGAAACGCTGCAGGGCTTCAACGGCACGGAAATCGCCAACACGCCCTTTGGCCGTGGTGAGCAGGACAACGTCACCGCGCTGGCCACCTGGGTGGCGGCTTCGTCCAAGGGCATGAAGTTCAACCTGCCGCAGGGCCATGCGGAAGAGCAGCGCAGCTACGAAGTCGGCAAGCGCGCCTTCTACTTCCGCGGCGGTCCCATGGACTTTTCCTGCGCCAGCTGCCACGGCGTGGACGGCCTGCGCATACGCCTGCAGGACTTGCCCAACCTGACCAAGAACCCCGGTGACGGCGTTGGCTTCGCGGCCTGGCCGGCCTACCGCGTCAGCAACGGCCAGATGTGGACCATGCAACTGCGCCTGAACGACTGCTACCGCCAGCAGCGTTTCCCTTACCCGGGCTTTGGTTCCGAAGTGACCATCGCGCTGGGCACCTACATGGGCGTCAACGCCAAGGGTGCGGTTTCTGCCGTGCCCACCATCAAGCGCTGAACGTGCGGAGCACTGACACCATGAAGACCATGCACCGTACCCTTGTTTCCTTCGCGGCCTTTGCGCTGCTGGCCGGCTGCGCCGGCCTGCCCAGCAGCGCCGAACTGGACGCGCAAGCCACGGCCGCCATCAAGGCCAGCTTCCGCGACCAGGGCATCGCCAAGCTGGACCGCATCGAACAGGACCTGGGCCAGAGCGCCTGCAGCAGCGACCAGCCACCACCTGAAGCAGTGGCCGACCAGATCAGCGCGCAGGCCAAGGCCGTCACGCAGTGGCCCAAGGACGGCCAGTACTTCGGCGACTGGCGTGAAGGCGAAAAGATCGCCCAGAACGGCCGTGGCATGACCTGGACCGACGCGTCCGTGGCACCCAGCACCAATGGCGGCAGCTGCTACAACTGCCACCAGATCAGCAAGCAGGAAATCAGCTTCGGCAACATCGGCCCCAGCCTCTACAACTACGGCAAGAACCGTGGCGTGAGTGACCTGATGGCGCCGACCGCGCAGCCCGTCATCGAATACACCTGGCAGAAGATCTGGAACAGCAAGAGCTTCAACGCTTGTTCCAACATGCCGCGTTTTGGTCACGCCAAGCTGCTGGACCCGCAGCAGATTGCGCATGTGATGTCGCTGCTGCTGGACCCCAAGTCGCCGGTCAACCAGTAGTGGCCCCAAGCCCGGCGCTGCCGGGCTTTTTCAGCCCTCAAACATAAGCAACCACTTAATCAGAGCTTTCCTTCATGAGCATGACCAAGCGCGACTTCCTGCAGGTGCTGGCCAGCGCGTCCGTGGCCGGCATGGCGCTGAGTGAACATGAAGACGCCGATGCGGCCAAGGCCGAGGAAGCGCTTTACGACCTGCCGCCGTTGGGCACGGGCACGGGTTTCGTGAGCCTGCTGCACATGACGGACTGCCACGCGCAGTTGAAGCCCAGCCACTTCCGCGAGCCCAGCGTGAACCTGGGGCTGGGCAGCATGCAAGCGCAACTGCCGCACCTGGTGGGCGAACACCTGCTGAAGAAAGCGGGCATCAGGCCCGGGTCGTCGCTGGCCCATGCCTTCACCTTCCTGGACTTCGACCGTGCCGCGCGCCGCTACGGCAAGGTCGGTGGCTTTGCGCACATCGCCACCCTGGTCAAGCGCCTGAAAGCCACACGCCCCGGCGCGCTGCTGCTGGACGGCGGCGACACCTGGCAGGGCAGCGCCACCAGCCTGTGGACGAACGCACAGGACATGGTGGACGCGGCCAAGCTGTTGGGCGTGGACGTGATGACCGGCCACTGGGAGTTCACGTACGGCATGCAGCGTGTGAAGGAGATTGTCGAGAAGGACTTCGCGGGAGGAACCGGGAGCGGTGCGGCGGCGCACCGCGTGGACTTCATCGCCCAGAACATCAAGACCAAGGACTTCGGCGACCCGGTGTTCAAGCCCTTTGTCATGAAGGACATCAACGGCGTGAAAGTGGCCATCGTGGGGCAGGCCTTCCCCTACACGCCCATCGCCAACCCGCGTTACCTGGTGGCGGACTGGGAGTTCGGCATCCAGGATGCCAACATGCAGGTGGTGGTGGATGAAGCCCGCGGCCAAGGCGCGCAGCTGGTGGTGCTGCTGAGCCACAACGGCATGGACGTGGACCTGAAGATGGCCACGCGTGTGCGCGGCATCGACGCCATACTGGGCGGCCACACGCACGACGGCGTGCCGCTGGCCGTGCCGGTGAAAAACGCGGGCGGCACGACGCTTGTGACCAATGCCGGCAGCAACGGCAAGTTCCTGGGCGTGATCGACTTCGAAGTGAAGGGCAGCCAGGTCACCAACGCACGCTACCGCCTGCTGCCCATCTTCGCCAACGTGCTGAAGGCCGACGCGGCGATGGACGCGCTGATCACCAAGGTGCGTGCGCCGTACGAAACCAAGTTGGCCGAACAGCTGGCGGTGACCGACGGCCTGCTCTAC
The DNA here is from genome assembly GCA_031411215.1 of Betaproteobacteria bacterium. Taxonomy (GTDB): domain Bacteria; phylum Pseudomonadota; class Gammaproteobacteria; order Burkholderiales; family Burkholderiaceae_C; genus Rubrivivax. The sequence goes on along the minus strand of JANOAM010000116.1, from coordinate 4,358 downwards.
CGCCGCGGCAACTTCAACGGCAGCTGGGACCAGCTGCTGTGCGACGCGCTGATGGACGTGCAGGGCGCAGAAATCGCCTTCAGCCCCGGCTTCCGCTGGGGCACCACGCTGCTGCCGGGCCAGGCCATCACACGCGAATTGATGATGGACCAGCTGGCCATCACCTACCCCTACGCGACGGTCACGCCCATGAGCGGCGAGATGCTCAAGACGGTGCTGGAAGACGTGGCCGACAACCTCTTCAACCCCGACCCCTACTACCAGCAGGGCGGCGACATGGTGCGTGTGGGTGGCCTGCAATACAGCCTGACGCCCGGCGAGAAAATGGGCTCACGCATCAGCGACATGCGACTGAACGGCCGGGCCGTGGAAGCCGGCAAGACCTACAAGGTGGCGGGTTGGGCGCCGGTGGCCGAAGAGGCCAGCAAGGCAGGGAACAAGCCCGTGTGGGACGTGGTGGAGACCTGGCTCAAGAACCAGGGTGGGCGTGTGAAGCCACGCAAGATCAACACGCCAAAACTCGTCGGCGTGCAAGGCAATCCGGGACTGGCATGATCGCTGCGCCCTCACATCAACAGGAGACCCCCATGCGCTTCCGTTCCCTCATTGCCGGCCTGGTCATGGGCCTGGTCTCCATCGCGGCTTTCGCACAGGACGCCGTGGTCTATCACATCGACGACGCCGCCTTGCAGGCCGTCAAGGGCCTGCGCAACATCCGCAACCACCTGGACACCGACCCGGCGGCCAAGATCACCGTGGTCACGCACGCAGCCGGCGTGGACTTCCTGATGGAAGGTGCCAAGGACAACCAGGGCGGTGCCATGGCCGGCCCCGTGGCCGCACTGGTGGCGCGCGGCGTGAAGTTCGAGGTTTGCGAGATCACGCTGAAGAACCGCGGCCTGAAGAAGGAACAGTTCATCCAGGAAGCGGACTTCACACCCAGCGGCGTGGTGCGCCTGGCCAAGCTGCAGAAGGCGGGCGCGGCCTACATCAAGCCCTGACCGTGCCGGGCGCGTTCACACCATGGACCACCACATCACCACCCTGGCCGCCTTGCGCGCGCTCTACGCGGCGCCCAAGGAACGTGCAATCAAGAAGCAGCTGTCCGCGCTGGACAAACACTGCACGCGCTTCATCGGCCTGTCGCCCTACGTGGTGCTGGCCACCGCAGGGGCTGATGGCAAACAGGACGCATCACCGCGCGGCGGGCCACCAGGCTTCGTGCGGGTGCCGGACGCGCACACGCTGCTGATCGCGGATTCGCCCGGCAACAACCGGCTGGACACGTTGGAGAACATCGTCGCCACCGGCCGCGTCGGCCTGCTGTTCATGGTGCCGGGCGTGGACGAAACCCTGCGTGTCAACGGTGCGGCCGTGCTGTCGCGCGCGCCGGTCGACATCACCCGCTGCACCACCGAACGCCGTGCGCCGGTGCTGGTGATCCACGTCACGGTGGAAGAGGCCTACCTGCAATGCGCCAAGGCGCTGATGCGCTCTGCGCTGTGGTCGCCTGCTTCGCTGGTGGACCGGTCGGTGCTGCCGACTGCGGGCGAGATGCTGATCGACCACACCGGCGTGCACACCGCGCCGGAAACAGCCGAGGACATGCGCCGGCGCTACGAACCCGATCTGTAGCGGGTCGTGCTCAGTAGTGCGGCGGCAGCTCGTCGCGCAGGCTGGGCGGAGGGTCCCCGTCCGCGCTGGGCTGCTGGTCACGCAGGGTCAGCAGTTCGCGCGTCAGCAGATCGATCTGCTGCTGTTGCCGCACGACGACTTCGTTCAAGCGGTCCAGCGTGTCTTCCATGTAGCTGGCCTTGATCTCCAGGTCGGTCAGGCGGTCATCGGTCGGTTTGCTCATGGTGTGATTGGAACTGATGTGGCCCCGGGTCAGCTGCCGTCCGTGCGCAGGCTGAACAAGCGGCCCGACAGCGGTGCGGCTTCCAGCGCCTCCCGGCTCACCGCGTCGCGCGCGCTGGTGACGAAGAGCGTGCAGCCGTCCGCACCGCCCAGGGCCACGCCGCTGGGGCAGGGCACGGGCAGGGCCACCATGCGGTCCAGCGTGCCGTCGGCTTCCAGGCGCACGACGCCCCAGCCGCCGCGCAGCGCGCTCCACACACCGCCGGCCGCGTCCACCGCCAGGCCGGCCAAGCGGCCGGAGCCTTTTGGCAGCGTGGCCAGGCGGCGCAGTGCGGGGCTGCCGCGGCGGGCCGTCCACACCGTGCCGCTGCCGGGTGCGGCCATGTGCAGCAGCTCGCCTGCGGCGTCCCAGGCCAGGGCCGTGACGGGTTCGTCCAGGTACCAGCCGGCATGGCCGTCGACCGCGCCAACGATCGCGCCGACCAACCAGCGATTGCCATCGGCGGTGCAGGACCAGAGTTGGCCCGCAGGGTCCGTGCACAGCGCCAGCGTCTGCGGGCGCGGCAACTCGGAGGTCGCGGTTTCCGCGTTGCCCACCGTGCCGTCCAGCGCCACCTGGTGCCAACCAGGGCCCCAGCGCGCGGCCACACCGCCGGGCACGGGCAGCAGGGCTTCGATGGGCGCGTCGGCATGAGCCAGGATGCGGTCGCCATCGGCCGTGGCCGCGTGCAACGTGGGGCCCAGGGTGTCGGCCCACACCAGCAGGCCCAGGGCGGCATGCCATTGCGGCCAGGCGCCTTCAAAGGCCCAGGGCCCGGGCACCACGGCGGCTTCACCGCTGGTGCGTGGGGTCTGCGTGGCGGACAACTGCGCGCCAATGCGCCGCGCCGCGTCGGCCACTTCCGGGCCTAGCAGTTCCACCCGTTCGCTGGTCAGGCGGAAGGCCGGGCCGGCCACGCTGATGGAGCCGCGCACGGCACCGGTGGCGTCCACGATGGCGGCGCCGCAGCAGCGCACGCCGGGCACGATCTCTTCGTCGTCCACGCTCCAGCCGCGTGCCGCGGTGATGCGCAGTTCGGCCAGCAGGCGGCGGCGGTCGGTGGTGCTGCGTGGCGTCACGGCCGTCATGGGCAGTTCCTTGACCAGGGCCTCGCGTTGGTCTGCCGGCAAGGCCGCCAGGATGGCCTTGCCCTGGCTGGTGCAGTGCAGCGGCTTGCGTTGGCCCAGCGCCGACTGGCTGCGCTGGCTGTGCGCGCCGTCGCAGCGTTCCAGCGCCACCACATCCAGGCCGTCACGTGCGGCCAGGTAGACGGTTTCGCCGGTCATGTCGCGCAGCGCGCGCAGTTCCACGCCGGCGGCGGCCACCAGGTCGGGCATGGCGTAGGCGGCGCGGGCGTATTCAAAGCAGCGCATGCCCAGGCCGTAGATGCGGCGCAGCGGGTCGCGGCGCAGCAGTCCGCGCTGCACCAGCGTGCCCAGCAGGCGGTACAGCGTGGTGCGCGGCAGCTGCAGGCGCTGGGCCAGGTCGGCCTGGCTGAGGCCGGCGGGCGACGAGCCCACGGCGTCCAGCACGTCCAGCGCCTTGTCCAGCGACGCGGTGCCTTCGCTGGTGGAGTTCTTGACAGTCGCCATGGTCCCGGCAGTTGGAACGGTGAATCGGGGCGCGACTGTACGCCGCCCCGGCCTGCAGGATGACCCCATCGGTGAACGGCCCGACTTCGACTACGCTGCCGCCCCATGAAAACACCTGAAAACCTGCGCAGCGCACGCTGGTTTGCGCCCGACGACTTCCGCAGCTTCGGCCACCGCAGCCGTGTCATGCAGATGGGCTACGGCCCGGCCGACTACATCGGCAAGCCCATCATCGCCATCGTCAACACCTGGAGCGATGCCAACCAGTGTCACGCGCACTTCAAGCAGCGTGTGGACGACGTCAAGCGCGGCGTCCTGCAGGCCGGCGGTTTCCCGTTGGAGTTGCCGGCCATCTCCTTGAGCGAAAGCATGGTCAAGCCGACCACCATGCTCTACCGCAACTTCCTGGCCATGGAGACCGAAGAGCTGCTGCGCTCGCATCCGGTGGACGGCGCCGTGCTGATGGGCGGCTGCGACAAGACCACACCCGGCCTGCTGATGGGCGCGCTGAGCATGGGCCTGCCCTGCATCTACCTGCCCGCCGGCCCCATGCTGCGTGGCAACTGGCGCGGCCAGGTGCTGGGCAGTGGCAGCGACGCCTTCAAGTACTGGGATGAGCGTCGAGCGGGCCGCTTGTCCGACCAGGCCTGGCAGGAGATGGAAGCCGGCATCGCACGCAGCCACGGCACCTGCATGACCATGGGCACGGCGGCCACGATGATGGGCATTGCGGAAGCCATCGGCTTCACGCTGCCGGGCGCCAGCAGCATCCCCGCGGCGGATGCCAACCATGTGCGCATGGCCAGCGAATGCGGCCGGCGCATCGTGCAGATGGTGTGGGACGACCTGACGCCCGCGAAGATGCTCAC
>JANOAM010000115.1:0-3532 GCA_031411215.1 Betaproteobacteria bacterium | reverse complement strand
TACGCGGCGGTGGCCGGGCAGTCGGTGGTGAAGCTCTACGCCGCGGCCATGTTCCCGGGCTTCTTCCTGGCGCTGCTGTACCTGGTCTACGTCATCGGCTGGGTGCTGATCAACCCGAAGATCGCGCCCAAGCTGCCGCTGGACCAGCAACGCGCGCCTATCTCGCCCTGGGTGGCGCACGTCGCCGCCAGTTACTCGCCGCGCCTGTTGCCGGCCTTGCTGATGGCTGTGCTGTCGCCGGCTCGTGCGCTGGCAGCCAACGCTGCGGGCTTGCACATCCGCTGGCGGCAACTGGTGTGGGCGCTGGTGCGCGCGCTGGTGCCGGTCTGGCTGGCCGTGGTCTGCCTGGGCGCGACCTGGTGGTACGTGACCATCTATTCGCAGAAAGGCGAAGAGCCCGCAGCGGCGACAGCGCAGCTGCAGGCTCCGGCCGGCGCCGAGACTCCCGCCGCCGGCCTGCAGGAACCGCCCTCATCCGGTGGTGTGCAGGAGCCCCCAGGCAGCAGCGAGGGTCTCAAGGAGCCGCCGAGCTCTGGCGACCTGCAGGCGCCGCCCGGTGCAGCAGCGGAGCCTGCCGCAGCCGGCGGCGGCGCCGAAACCCTGCAGCAGATGGGGGGCAACGAGTCGGTGGCGCAGAAGGCACCGGGTGTGCCCGAAGGCTTCGTCACGGGCTTTGGCATCACCGTGGCCTTCACGCTGTTGCTGCTGCTCTGGTACTACTGGACCTTCGACGCCGAGCAGTTCGAGATCCTGACCATGCTGGTCTCGTCGGTGATGCCGCTGGCCACGCTGACCCTGGTGGTGCTGGGCGTGATCCTCTTCGGCATCACCACGGCCACGGAGTCCGCGGCCGTGGGTGCGGCGGGTGCTTTCCTGATGGCGTTCTACGCCCGCACGCTGAACTTCCAGCGCATCAAAGAGGCGGTGTTCCTGACGGTCAAGACCACGTCCATGGTGTGCTGGCTGTTCGTCGGCTCGGCGCTGTTTTCGGCGGTGTTCGCACTGCTGGGCGGGCAGCGCCTGGTTGAGGAATGGGTGCTGTCCATGAACCTGTCGCCGCTGCAGTTCCTGCTGCTGTCACAGGCCATCATCTTCGTGCTGGGCTGGCCGCTGGAATGGACCGAGATCATCGTGATCTTCATCCCCATTTTCCTGCCGCTGCTGCAGCACTTCAACATCGACCCGCTGCTCTTCGGCGTGCTGGTCTTCGTGAACCTGCAGGCTGCCTTCCTGTCGCCGCCGGTGGCCATGTCGGCTTTCTACCTGAAGGGTGTCTCACCCTCGCACGTGACGATCAACCAGATTTTCGCCGGCATGATGCCCTACATGCTGATCGTTATCCTGTGCATGGTGATCATGTACGTGTGGCCGGGCCTGACGCTGTGGCTGCCGCAGTTCCTGTACGGCGGCTGACCGCGCCAGCCACACTCAGGCCCCGAACGAACGCCCGAACGCAAACACCGAGTTCGGCGCACTCGTGCGCACCGGCTTGACCAACGGCTGCGGCGCCAAGCTGCGCCGCGGTGGGCGGGCTTCCACGCTGACACCCGTGTCCAACTGTTCCTGCACCAGGCTGGCCAGCGTGATGCCGGCCATGTGCTCCAGCATCACGGCGTTCAGGCGCAGCCACAGCGCCCTGGACAGGCCCAGGCCGCGCTCGTCCGCGATTTGCTCGTCCAGCGGTTCGTCCACCGCGGTGACGATTTGCGCCACGTTGATGTCCGCAGCCGGGCGGCCCAGCGTGTAGCCGCCGCCGGGGCCGCGGGTGCTTTCGACGATGCCGTCGCGGCGCAAGCGGCTGAACAACTGCTCCAGGTAGGACAGCGACACCTGCTGGCGCTGGCTGATGGAGGCCAGCGCAACGGGGCCTGCGGGCTCACGCAGGGCGAGGTCGATCAAGGCATTGACAGCAAAACGGCCCTTGGTGCTCATGCGCATGGTGGTCTCCTGTAGCGGTGCGGTTGCACGGTGAGAACGGTAAGGAAGCGGGTAACAGCACTCAATGTAGGGTTGAGAATGCTTCGTGTGAATTCGATAATTGAACAAAATCACTTCGCAAAAAACGCACCATGAACTTCAAGCACCTGCACTACTTCTGGGTCGCAGCCAAGGCCGGCGGGGTGGTGCGCGCGGGGGTGCAACTGCACACCACGCCGCAGACCCTGTCGGCGCAGATCAAGCTTCTGGAAGAGCGCCTCGGCCGGCGCCTGTTCCGCAAGAGCGGCCGCAACCTGGAGCTGACCGACGACGGCCGCGTGGCACTGCGGTATGCCGACGAGATCTTTTCGCTGGGCCACGAACTGGAGTCCTCGCTGCGCGAGAAAGGCACCGGCGGCAGCCAGGTGAGTGAACTGCGTGTGGGGTTGGAGGACATGGTTGCCAAGTCGGTGGCCTACCGGTTGCTGGAGCCGGCCTTGTCGCTGGCCGAGCCGGTGCGCCTGATCTGCACCGAAGGCCGCTTCCCCGACCTGATGGCGCAGCTGGCGCTGCACCGCATCGACCTGGTGATTGCCGACGAGCCGCTGACCAGCCGCTTGAGCGTCAAGGCCTTCAACCACAAGCTGGGCAGCTCACCGATGACTTTCTACTGCGCGCCCAGCTTGGCGGCACGGTTGCAGGGCCCGTTCCCGCAGTGCCTGAACGGCGCGCCCATGCTGGTGCCGGGTGCGGGCTCGTCGGCAAGGCCGCAGTTTGAAGCCTGGCTCACGCGCCACCAGATCACGCCCACCGTGGTGGGTGAATTCGATGATGGCGCGCTGATGCAGGCCTTCGGCCGCCAGGGCGCGGGTGTGTTCCTGTCGCCTTCGGTGGTGGAGAAGGAGACGGCCGGGCAGTTTGATGTGCAGGTCATAGGCCACACCGACGAAATCGTCGAGGACTTCTACGCTATCTCGGTGGAGCGGCGCATCACGCACCCGGGCGTGGCGGCCATCACCCAGGCAGCTCGCGGTGCGCTGTTCAGCGCACCGGCGGCTTGATCTCAAACGCCAGCGTCACGAAGCGGCTGTCCCATTCGCCCGGCACGTCCGCGCGGGGCCGCAGGTCCACCGCGCGTGCCAGCCATTGACCGGGTGGCAGCGGCCCCAGCGCCAGCATGCCGGCCTCGTCGCTGCGCCGCCAGACGCCGAAGGGCATCGCGCCGCCCAGCAGTTCCACGGCCTGGCCGGCCAGCGGCCGCCCGTCGCGCAGCACTTGCAGCTGGCTGCCTGCGCGCCGCACCAGGTCCATGTCCATGGGCACTGGGGCGCTGCCCGCAATGCCATCGCCCAGGTCGATGCGGGCGTGTTTGGTGTAGCGCTCGCGCCAGGGCAGGCCCAGGCGCCGCTGCGCCTGCCAAGCCGCCAGCGTGTCGGCACCGGCGCGTATCTCCTTCAGGTAGACGTCGACCAGATGCGGCTGCACTTCCACGTCCAGCGGCACCAGCTGCGCCCAGCAGCTGCGCGCGCCGGGCGTCGCCTGCAGCCGCAACGCACGGCTGCCTTCGTAGCCCAGCGGGCGCATGCTGCGCTCGCCGCCCGGCTCGTCGGCGGGC
>JANOAM010000114.1:0-2618 GCA_031411215.1 Betaproteobacteria bacterium | reverse complement strand
CCAAAAAAGAAAAGGTGCACCGCGCCACTGGGCGGGGTGCACCTTGGAAGCGAGCGCTACCGTGGCCGGCCGCAGCCGGCGCAGGTCAGGCAGCCTTCGGCGTGCGGCGGCGCAGGCTGGTGGCGCCCAGCGCGACCAGACCCAGACCCACCAAGGCCAGGCCGGTGGGCTCAGGCACGTACAACACCAGGTTGTCCAACGAGGCATGGTTGCCAACAGCGCCGGAGAACGCGAATTGAAGCGACGACAGTCCGGTGAAGCCGGCCAGGTTGTAAGTGGCCCAGCGTTGCGTGGCATTGATGGACTGCGTGATGCTGCCGCCACCGCTGAAGAAGCCGGTGAAGATCAGCACATCAGGGTCGGTGCCGTAGTGCGAGCCCAGGTCGATCGACGCGATCGAAAAGGACGATGTGCCCGTCAGGGTGAATGTTTCGCCGCAGGTCGAGCAGATGCCGAATACCGACGAGGTGTTGCCGTAGGTGTTGTTGCCGCCAGCGTTGTTGCTGATGAAGTTGTTGCACTGGGTGGCAGGCGACACCGTCAGCGTGTACCCGTTTTCGGTATAGGGCGTGACGGGGCAGGCGGAGGCACCACCCGAAGCGACGACGCCTTCAAAGTCGATGACCGTTTGCGCGGCGTGTGCGGGCACAACAGCCAACAAGGAGCTGCTCACCGCCAACAAGGCCAGGCGCAGGACAGAGCGAATTGATTTCATCGGGTGGACCTCGGTTTGATCGTGCGGGACGTTTGCCCTTGGCTATACGCAAAGTACATGCCACGCTATCCCGTGGTATGGGTTTTGTGTTTCAATTCAAGCGGTTACAAGTATTCACGTCGTATCTAAAAGACCTGGAGGTGTCGATCTGTAAGCCGGGCCGACAGAGGGTAAACGTGAATCATCCGAACCAAACCGGCCGCCTGCAGCGGCGGGCCCCCACCGACAATGCGCCGCGCCTTGCAGGGCCGCCCAGACTCTGCAGGAGCGCACGTTGCTGACCTCTGACCTGAGCTGACCGATGAGCCCATTTGCACGCCCGTATGCACGGCTACTTGCATGTCCTGCTGCCCGTGCGCCAGCCTGGCTTGCGGCCAGTTGCGCCCTGGTCCTGGCGGCGTGCGGCAAACCAACCGAGTCCGAGTCGATCCAGGCCGCCCAGGCGCTGCTGGCCAAGGACGACCTGGCCGGCGCGGCCATCGAACTCAAGAGCGTGCTCGGTGAGCATCCGGACTCGGCCGATGCGCGCCTGCTGCTGGGCAAGGCCTTGCTGAAGGCGGGCGACCCGGCGGCAGCGTTGATCGAATTGCGCAAGGTCGACTCGTCGCCAGCCTTGGAGGCCCAGCTGTTGCCCGAACTGGCTCGCGCCCAGTTGTTGCTGGGTGACTATGCGTCTGTGCTTTCCCAGTACGGCAAGGTCAAGCTGGCAGACCCCGTGGCCTCGGCCGACCTGAAGACCACCGTGGCCAGCGCCCATGCGGCACAAGGCAACGCAGCCGAGGCTACGCAAGCCGCCGAAGCCGCCTTGCAGATGCAGCCCGGCTACGCGCCGGCGCTGGTGGTGCTGGCGCGGATGGATGCCACCCAGGGCCGCGGGGAAGAGGCGTTGCGCCGCCTGGACGCGCTGTTGGCCACAAGTGCGTGGCCTGAAGCGGCCGGTTTGCTGAAGGCCGACATCCTGCTGCAGGCCAAGGGCCCGCCGCAGGCTGCGCTGGCCGCCTACCGGCAGGTGCTGACAGCATATCCACGCTCGGTGGCGGCCCGTGCCGGCATCATCAATCAGCTGGTGGACGAGCGAAAAGGTGCGGAGGCCCGGCGTGAGTTCGAAGACCTGCGCAAAGAGGCCCCCCGTCACCCGGACACCCTGTTTCTGCAGGCGCAATTTGCGTTTGCGGACGGGGACTACAAAGGCAGCCGCGAAATTCACGACAAGCTGCTGACCACCATGCCCGAGAACCCGCGTGTGTTGCTGTCGGCCGGCTTGGCGGAGTACCAGATGCAGCACTATTCCCTGGCGGCGGGCTTTCTCGGGCGCGCCGTCAAGGTCGCGCCGCAGCAACTGCTGGCGCGCCAGATGCTTGCTCAGAGCTATCTGAAGATGGCCCTGCCGGAAAAGGCCGGCGAAGTGCTGCAACCGGTGGTCGAGCAAGCCGGGGCCGATGCCGCCAGCCTGAGCTTGGCCGCGGAAGCGCAGCTCCAGGCTGGCGACGCCAAGCGTTCGGAGGCCTTGTTCAAGCGGGCGGCTCAGGTGGCGCCTGAGGCAGCGCGAACGCGTGCCGCCATGGCCCAACTGCAACTGACCCAGGCGCAGTCGGCGCAAGGCAACCTGGGTCCGGCGGTGGCCGAACTGCAGAACCTGGCAACCACCAAACCAGACAGCCAGGCCGACCTGGCCTTGCTCAACCTGCGCCTTCGGCAGAACGACTACAAGGCCGCCCTTTTGGTGATCGACGGCCTGGAAAAGAAGCGCCCCAATGAGCCGGTGGCCTTTGTGTTCAGGGGCCGGGTGCTCATGTCGCAAGGCGACACGGCCGGTGCTGGCGTCAATTTCGAAAAGGCCCTGCAGAAGGTCCCTCACCATCTGCCCGCGCTGGACGGGCTGGCGGCGCTGGACATGCTGGCA
>JANOAM010000113.1:0-5399 GCA_031411215.1 Betaproteobacteria bacterium | reverse complement strand
CGCAGCTGCCGCCGGCCAAGTTCGTGCACAACCAGGAAGACCGGCGTGGCATGGCGATCGAGTCCCTGGTGTCGGGCGGTTGCATCGTCAGCGGTGCGGTGTTCCGATCGGTGCTGTTTTCGGACGTGCGGGTGCACTCGTACTCATCGGTGAACTGGAGCGTGCTGTTGCCCGGCGTGCAGGTGGGTCGCCACGCGCGCATCACACGCGCGGTGATCGACCGCGACTGCGTGATCCCCGACGGCCTGGTCATCGGAGAGGACGCTGCGGCCGACACCGCGCGCTTCTTCCGCACCGAGTCCGGCATCACGCTGGTCACGCGGGACATGCTGCGCAAGCTGGATTGAAGGAAGGCCTGGTGATGAAGGTCCTGCATGTGGCGGCCGAGGTGTTCCCGCTGGTGAAGACCGGCGGGCTGGCCGACGTGGTGGCGGCGCTGCCGGTGGCGCAGGCGCAGGCCGGCGCGGACGTGCGGCTTCTATTGCCGGGCTACCCGGCCGTGATGGAAGGTGTGCAGGGTGCGCGTACGGTCATCGACATCGGCGCTTGCTTTGGCGCGCTGCGTGTGCGGCTGCTGCTGGCGCGCATGCCGCAGACGCAGTTGCCTGTCTACGTGATTGACGCGCCCTACCTGTACCGCCGCCCGGGCGGCCCCTACCAGGACCCGCAGGGCGAAGAGTGGCCTGACAACCTGCAGCGCTTCGCCCTGCTGGGTTGGGTGGCCGCTCACCTGGCCGCCGATGACGCCGATCCGGCCTGGGTGCCAGACATCGTGCACGCGCACGACTGGCATGCCGCCATGGCCTGCGCCTACGTGGCCGAGCACCGCGCCACGCGCGCAGGCAGCGTCTTCACGGTGCACAACCTGGCCTTCCAGGGCCTGTTCCCCATGCACGACTGGCCACTGCTGGGCCTGGGCTCCCACCTGATGTCACCTGCCGGGCTGGAATACCACGGCCAGATGAGCTTCATGAAGGCGGGCCTGAAATTCTCGCAGTGCATCACCACGGTGAGCCCCAGCTACGCGCACGAGATCGCCACGCACGAATTCGGCTGCGGGCTGGACGGTGTCATCCGCGGCCGCGGGTCTGAGGTCACCGGCATCCTCAACGGGATTGACGACGCGGTCTGGAACCCGGCCACGGACCCGGCCATCCCGCAGCGTTACGACACGCCGCAGATGGCGGGCAAGCTGGCCTGCCGGCGCGCGCTGCAAGCGGAACTGGGGCTGGAGCCAGACGACCGCGCGCTGCTCATCACCATCGTCAGCCGCCTGACGGCGCAGAAAGGCGTGGACCTGCTGCTGGCCGCCTTGCCGGAACTGCTGCGCCTGGGCGTGCAACTGGCCGTTCAAGGCACCGGGGACCCGGCGCTGGAAGCCGCCTTCCAGATGGCCATGCGTGCGCACCCGGGGCGTGTGCATGTGTTCGTCGGCTACGACGAGTCGCGCGCTCACCGCCTGGTGGCCGGGGCCGACATGATCGCCGTGCCCTCGCGATTCGAGCCCTGCGGCCTGACGCAGATGTACGGCCTGCGCTACGGCACGCTGCCGCTGGTGCGGCGCGTCGGCGGCCTGGCAGACACGGTGGTGGATGCCAGCGACAAGGCGCTTGCCGAGACACGCGCCACCGGATTTGCCTTCGACGCGGCCACGCCGCAAGCGCTGGAACGCGCGGTGCGCAGGGCGCTGGACATCAAGGCCACACCCGCGCGCTGGAAGGCCATGATGGCCACGGCCATGGCGCAGCAGTTGTCCTGGCAGGTGCCAGCGCGCGACTACCTGGCGCTGTACGACACGCTGCTGCCGCGGAAGTAGGCGGGCCTCAAAGCCCTGAAAGCCCGCCAAGCCCTCGACGGCGGAGACTGGCCCCGGCCCGCGCGCGCCAACGCCTGATGAAGGTCTTCAGGCAGCCGTGGTCTGCAGCGCCTGCAGCGCCTGCTGCACGGCCGGGCTCAGCAAGGTGAAACGCACCACAAAGCCGCCCGCGCGCGGCGGCCGCGTGGTGACTTTGGCATAGGCCTCGCCCAGCGGTTCGCCACCCGTACCCAGGAAGGCCAGCTTCAGGTCGGTGAAGGCCGGCGGTGGCGTGGCGCTGCGCAGTTCGGCTTCGCCTTCGGACACCAGCAGCAGGCTGGCTTCGTGCACTTGGCCCACCACTTCCTTGTGGCTGAGCCAACGGAAGCTGAGTGGCCATTCTGGCGCCACCGCCACCCAGCGTGCGCGGCGCTCGGGCAGGTGCAGGCTGTAGCTGCCGCCCAAACCGCCCACTTCGTGCAGCGTGGTCGGCAGCGACGTGCCCTTGGGTTCCGCGCGCATCTCGCTGCGCAGCACCAGCGGCGACTTCACCGCCAGGCGCGTGGCCTCGGAGATGAGGATCTGTCCGCCCGTGGCAAAACCTTCGATGCGCCCGGCCAGGTTGACGTTGCTGCCCACCACACCGTACTTGGCGCGCTTGCGCGAACCGATGTTGCCCACCACCACCTCACCGGTGTTGATGCCGATGCCCATCTCCAGCAGCGGGAAGCCCTGCTCGGCGTTCCAGGCGTTGACCCGCACCATGGCCAACTGCATGTCCACGGCGCAGGCCACGGCGCGGTCGGGGTCGTCGGGGCGCTGCAACGGCGCGCCGAAGATGGTGAGGATGGCATCGCCCAGGAATTCGTCGATGGTGCCGTTGTGCTTCTGGATGACCGCCGTCATCTCGCTCAGGTAGTTGTTGAGCAGCTTGACGATGCTCTCTGGCGGCAGCCGGTCCGACAGCGCGGAGAAGCCACGCAGGTCCGACATCATGATGGTGACGATGCGCTTGCTGCCGCCGAAGTCCAGCGCCTCGGCCGAACGCAGCAGGTTGTCGGCGATCTCGCTGGACAGGTAGCGGCCGAAGGTCTGCTCGATGAAGCGCGAACGCAGCTCCAGCTGCTCGGTGCGTTCACGCACCTTCTCTTCCAGCCGTTCGACCAGTTCGGCGTTGCGCAGCGACACGGCGATCTGGCCCGAAAGCAGGGCCAGCAGGCGGCAGCGTTCGGGCGTGAAGGCGCCGCTCAGCAGGTCGTTTTCAACGTAAACCAGGCCGGCCAACTGGCCCTGGTGGACGATGGGCTGGCACAGCACCGAACGTGTCTCGCGCTTCTGCACATACAGGTCGGACGCAAAACGTTCGTCACGCTGGGCGTCGTCAATCACCACCGGTTCCAGCGTGCGTGCGGCCGAACGCAGCACGCTGATGGGCACCATGGCCGCGCCGCTGGCGGAATCCAGCGGCACCGACATCAGCACCGAGATCTCGTCCGATGTGACGCTGCCTTCGGCCTGGATGAAGAGTTCACCATCGCGCACCAGCACCAGCACGCCGCGCTGGGCGCCTGCGTTTTCGATCACGATGGCCAGCAGCCGGTCCAGCAGGCGCGACAGCATCACCTCGCCGGAGATCGTCTGCCCCGCCTTGATCAGCGTGTCCAGGTCCAGCCGCGACGCGCCACTGCGGCGTGTCGACGAGTCCGTGACCGTGGCCTGCGACACCAGTGTGCCGGACGGCAGAGGCGTCGGCACCGAGCGCGCTTCACGGTACTCGGTCAGCAGCTGCGGGAATTCGAGTTCCAGCTCCTCGACCTTGCGGTTGGCACCCCAGATCAGGTACGCATAACGTGCGTCCCGCAGATACATGGAGCCGACACGTGAACGCGGGCGGGTTTCCATGATGTGGCGCGCGGCCAGCTCATTGGCCAGGGCTTCGTCCTGCACATACTGGCCCTCGTGGGCAGCGGTGATGGCGGCGTCAAAGAGGTCGGCTGCACGTTCATGGCCTGCGATGTCACCGGTGATGCGGGCGATCTCCGCGTCCACCATCAGCTGCTTGGCCAGGTAGTTGGCGGGGCAGTGGTCGGCCCAGATCTTCAGCTGCGCGGCGTTGGCCTGCAGCTTGGTCAGGGCTTCGGTGCGCTGTTCACCGCGCGTGCTGTCCCACAGCGACGCCATGGACAGCGACTGGTACAGCAAATGGTCCGCCAACGTCGGGTGGTTGACGATGTAGGCCAGCAGGCCTTCCACGTCACGCGTGGCCTGCAGGGCTTCACGCGGCAGGCCGAAGAGGTACAGCGCCTGCGCCTTCAGGATCTTGTAGAAGCAGATCGCCATGGCGATCTTGTTGCCTTCGCACTGGCGCAGGAAGGTGGCCTCATCCACACCGGCGGCGCTGAAGTCCGAACTGCTCTTGGTGCGCCCGGCCAGTGTGGACAGCACGATCTGGTGGGCCAGGATGCCCGCTGCCGCGCCGTGGTTCTGCGTGCGTGACGTGAAGCCCAGCTGGTCCGGTATGGCGTCCAGCACATCGTCTATGCGCTTGCCGGTGAAGGCGTCGAACAGCACGCGGTACATCACCAGGTAGCCGGCCCACAGGATGTCGCCACTGTCCAGGCCCGCCTGGTAGCCACGTTCGAAGACGGGAATGGACGCCCGTGCGTGCTGCACCCAGGGCATCACTTCCGACGCGATCACCAGGCACACGGTGGCCGAAGGCGCGCGGCCCTGGAAGCGGTCGCACAGGCGCATGGCCAGCTTGCCGAACTCATGGCCCGCGTGGTACTGGCCCATGAAGGCGCCCATGATCAGGCCCAGGTTGGCAAAGGACAGCGCCGATTCCGGCGCGTGGCCGTGTTCCAGCGTGATGGCCACCGAGGTGCCCACGATCAGCGGGAACAGCTGCTGGTTGGACAAAAAGGCCGTGATGGTCATGTGGCGAAGGCAGCGCTGCGCCAGCGCCATCTCGGGGCTGCTGACATCGGGCAGGCTGTCCAGGTCCGCCGGCATGCGGCCACCAAGCAACAGCATGGCGCGGCCCATGGCCTGCTGGCCGGCGGCTTCGGCGTTGTCCAGCGGCAGGTCCACGCCCAGCAGAGCCAAGGCATGGCGGCCGGCGTCCAGCGCGTCGGCAAAGCGCATGAGCAAGGTGTTCTGCTCGATGCGCGTGAAGTAGACCTCGGCCTTTTCCAGCTTGGTGCGGGCGTGTTCCAGCGTGGTGGCGACGATTTCGCTGCTGCGCTCGAAGTTGCCGCTGAGGTATTCCAGCGACGCACGCTGGCGCCAGGCGTTCAGCGTCAGCGGGTAGCTCTGTTGCCAGCCGTCGTCCCCCAGCAAGGCTTGCGCGGCGCGTGCGTAGCTCAGGGCCGCGGCATAGGCCGTGGCGTCGGTGGCCTTGCGGGCGGCTTCCAGGTTCAGCGCGGCCAGTCGTTGACGCTCTGGTGCGTCGGTCACCAGGCCACGGCCCATGTTGACGTGGTCCACCACCTCGAAGACACGGTCGCGCAGCGCTTCCGCAGGCAGCGTGCTGAGCAGACGGCGGCCTATGGCCAAGTGGATGTCGCGCTGGCTGTCGTCGGCGATCAGCGAATAGGCGGCCTGC
>JANOAM010000112.1:0-1746 GCA_031411215.1 Betaproteobacteria bacterium | reverse complement strand
CGCGTACTGGTGGTGGGTGATGGCGTCCATGCGTTGTTTGACGTCGCGGCTGAGGGCTTCCGTCCAGCTGAGGTCGCTGCCGTTGCCGCCACTGGCCACCAGCTGCGGCCGGTTGCCACGCGGTGCCTTCAGGAAAGTGGCGACTTGTCGGTACTGGTGGACGTAGTACTCGGGTGTCATGTGGCCGCCGCAGCCCCAGGCCTCGTTGCCGACGCCGAAGTAGTGCACGCGAAAGGGTGCGGCGCGGCCGTTGGCACGCCGTTGTTCGGCCAGGCTGCTGGGGCCGTCGGCGGTCATGTATTCCAGCCACTCGGCCATTTCCTGCGCGCTGCCGGTGCCCAGGTTGCCGTTGACGTAGGTCTCGGCGCCCAGCTGGTCCGCCAGGTCAAAGAACTCGTGGGTGCCCACGCCATTGCGTTCGGGCACACCGCCCCAGGTGGTGTTGACGCGCACGGGGCGTTGGTTGCGTGGGCCTACGCCGTCGCGCCAGTGGTATTCGTCGGCGAAGCAGCCGCCGGGCCAACGCAGCACGGGCACCTTGAGCTTCTGCAGCGCGCCCACCACGTCCTTGCGCCAGCCGCGAACATTGGGGATGTTTGACTCGGGGCCCACCCACAGGCCTTCATAGATGCCGGTGCCCAGGTGTTCCGCAAATTGGCCGTAGATCTGGCGCGCGATGGCGGGGCCGGGCTGGTCGGCCTGGATGTTGACCTGCACGGGTTGCGCGTGCACGGCGCTGGTCCACAGCAAGAGTGAGAGCGGGAGCAGGAACAGACGTTTCATGGGCTTGTGCATTGAAGGACTTCGAACTGGCGCAGCTGCAAGCGGCTGGCCGTGGTGCGCAGGGCAAACCAGCCCTGCAGGAGCGGCTGGGCGTCGCTGCGTGTGAACAGCGTGTGGCCATTGACGGACCAGCGCAGGTGCACCGGGTCGGTCGTGGTCGGTGCGCGCGAGACGATCTGCACGGCCACCGCCTGGCCCGCAACCAGACGCGTGCCCGCCGACATCGCGCCGCGGCGGTCACCCGCTTCGGCCTCGGGCGCATCGGCCCAGCCGTCCAACAGCGTGCGGGTGCCCTGCCCGTCATAGATACGCAGCCGCGTGGTGGTGTTGCCGTTGGCGCCGAAGCCCACGTAATAGCTGCGCAGCGTGTCGTAGGCCGCAAAGGCGCCGGTGCGTGGGCGCGGTGCACTGCCATCGGCTTCGCTCGCGTTCCAGAACATGTTGAGGTCGGACACACGCTCGGCAAGCGTGCCCGCGCTGGCGGGTGCCGGCAAGGCGGTGGCGCTGAAGCGGATGGCGTAGTCGCCGTGCAGCGGCTGGCGCCACCACAGGCTCAGGCCGGCGGGCGTCTGCACGTCCAGCACGCCGTCACTTGCACGTACCTCGGTGCGTGGGTCTTGCGCTTCCAGGCGCCACTGCCGCAGGCCGTGGCGGAAGTCATCGGCGGCCACCACCTGCACCTGGCGCGGTGGTGCGCACCAGCTGTCGTCGGGAGGCGAGGCCGGTGTCATCTCAGGACATCATCTCAGGCCAGATGGAACAAAGGTGGCAGTGCCCACTGGCGCGGTTGGTTGCCGGGCTCCACTTCCATCAGCGGCGCCATGTGGTCCCACCAGCGGCGCATCACGGGCAGCGTCGGCAACTCCTCGAAGGGATGGCCGGGCTTTCGTTTCAACACCGCAAACAGCGACAGCGTGTCTTCGTCCAGAAAGATCCAGTAGTCGAAGATGCCGGCGTCGCGCA
>JANOAM010000111.1:0-1859 GCA_031411215.1 Betaproteobacteria bacterium | reverse complement strand
CCGCGAACTCGCGCAGTCGTGGCTGGACATCTACCGATTCTGGACCAAGGTGTTCGCGTTGTCGTTCGCGCTGGGCGTGGTCAGCGGCATCACGATGAGTTTCCAGTTCGGCACCAACTGGCCGGGCTTCATGGAGCGGGTGGGCGACATCGCGGGCCCCTTGCTGGGCTACGAGGTGCTGACCGCATTTTTCCTGGAGGCCGGCTTCCTGGGCATCATGCTGTTCGGCCACGGCAAGGTGAGCGAGAAGGTGCACCTGATGTCGACCTTCTTCGTCGCCTTCGGCACCAGCCTGTCGGCGTTCTGGATCCTGGCGCTGAACTCCTGGATGCAGACGCCGGCCGGGCACGAGATCGTCGACGGCAAGTTCGTCGTGCAAAGCTGGGTGGCGGTCGTCTTCAACCCGTCATTCCCCTACCGCTTCGTGCACATGATGCTGGCCTCGGCATTGACCTGCGCCTTCCTGCTGACCGGCCTGTCGGCCTGGCAGGTGTTGCGCAAGGTGGGGCAGCGCTCGGCGCCGCGCGTGATGCGTGTGGGGCTCACGCTGGCCGCGGTGCTGGTCCCGGTGCAGATCCTCGTTGGTGACCTGCACGGCCTGAACACACTGCACCACCAGCCGGCCAAGATCGCGGCGATGGAAGGGGTGTGGGACACCGAACGCGGCGCGCCGCTGCTGCTGTTTGCCGTGCCCGACGCTGAAGCGCGCAAGAACCACTTCGAGATCAAGGTGCCCAAGCTGGCCAGCCTGATCCTCACGCACGAAGCCGACGGCGAGATCAAGGGCCTGAACAGCTTTGCCGGCGCGCACCCGCCGCCGCTGCCGCTGTTCTTCGCCTTTCGCATCATGGTCGGCGTGGGCCTCTTGATGCTGGCCACCAGCTGGCTGGGCTGGTGGCTGCTGCGGCGTGCGCGCTGGCAGCCCACCGGGCTGCCCCGGCGGGTGCTGTGGCTGTTCGCCGCCATGACGTTTTCAGGTTGGGTGGCCACGGTGGCCGGCTGGTACGTCACCGAGATCGGTCGCCAGCCCTTCATCGTCTACGGCCTGGTGCGCACCGCCGACGTGGTGAGCAAGGTGCCATCGAGCATGATCGGCCTCACACTGCTGTTGTACCTGCTGCTGTACGGCGCGCTGATCGTGGCCTACGTGACGGTGCTCAAGTACATGGCCGAGAAGCCGGAAGAGGTGCTGCAAGTGGATGCCGCTGAGCAGGCGGTCACACCCGCCGGTGCCATCACGTCGCCGGTCGTGCCGGGAGCCCCCGCATGAACCTGATGAGCTTCGACGACGCGCTGCCGGTGATCTTCATGGCGCTGATGGGCGTGGCCATGTTGATCTACGTGATCAGCGATGGCTACGACCTCGGCGTGGGCATGCTGATGCACCGCGCCACGGACGCTGAGAAGGACGTGATGGTGGCGTCCATCGGCCCCTTCTGGGACGCCAACGAGACCTGGCTGGTGCTGGGCGTGGGTATCCTGCTGGTCGCCTTCCCCAAGGCGCACGGCCTGGTGCTGGGCGAGCTGTACCTGCCAGTGACGCTGATGCTGGTCGGCCTGACGCTGCGCGGCGTGGCCTTCGACTTCCGCGTCAAGGCCAAGGACACGCACAAGCAGACCTGGGACCGGCTGTTCTTCGCCGGCTCGACGCTGGCCGCGGTGTCGCAGGGCTGGATGCTGGGGCGTTATGTCAGCGGCTTCGGCAGCGGCTGGAACTACCCGCTGTTTGCCGCGGCCATCGCGGTGGCGTTGCCGATGGCCTATGTGCTGATGGGTGCGACCTGGCTGGTCATGAAGACCGAAGGCGAACTGCAGCAGCGCGCGGTGCAGTGGGCACGCATCGCCTGGGCGCCGATGGT
>JANOAM010000110.1:0-3279 GCA_031411215.1 Betaproteobacteria bacterium | reverse complement strand
CGGCAACTGCAAGACCCTGGCCGGTTATGCCGCCGAACATTTCCTGTGGCAGGTGGACGCAGGCGTGGCCACCCTCACGCTCAACCGCCCGGAGCGAAAGAACCCGCTGACCTTTGCCAGCTACGCCGAACTGCGCGACCTCTTCCACGCGCTGCGCCATGCGACGGACGTGCACGTGGTGCTGGTGCAAGGCGCGGGCGGCAACTTCTGCAGCGGTGGCGACGTGCACGAAATCATCGGCCCGCTGATCCAGCTGAAGGCGCCGGAACTGCTGATGTTCACGCGCATGACGGGTGAACTGGTGAAGAACATGCGGCACTGCCCGCAGCCCATCATCGCGGCGGTGGACGGTGTGTGCGCCGGTGCCGGCGCCATCATGGCCATGGCGTCCGACATGCGGCTGGGCACCGCCCGCAGCAAGACCGCCTTCCTCTTCAACCGCGTGGGCCTGGCCGGCTGCGACATGGGTGCCTGCGCCATGCTGCCGCGCATCGTGGGCCAGGGCAGAGCCAGCGAGTGGCTCTACACCGGCCGTGCGTTAGGCGGCGAAGAGGCGGAACGCTGGGGCTTCTACAACCGGCTGGTCGCTCCCGAGGCCTTGGCTGAAGAAGCACTGAAGCTGGCACGCGACATCGCCACCGGCCCCACCTTCGCCAACGGCATCACCAAGACCATGCTTCACCAGGAGTGGGACATGGGCGTGGACGCAGCGATCGAGAGCGAAGCGCAAGCGCAAGCTCTCTGCATGCTCACCGAAGACTTCGGGCGCGCCTATCGGGCATTTGTGGCCAAGAGCAAACCGGTGTTCGAGGGGAACTGAGATGGGCCCAATGGCGCTGGTTCAGTGGCGGTCGCGTGCGCTTGGGGTGCCCTGTTGCGCTCATGTCCCCCGCCCCGACTTGCTGCGCAAGCCAGGGCTCCTCCTTTACTTCGCTCCACAGGGCACCCCAATCGCCCGCTCTGGCACGGCAGGTGGCGCGCCAGCGGCAGCCACGCCGCGGTGGTGGCAGGCCGAGGACGCTGGGTACCGGGCGCAGCGAAGTAAAGGAGGAGCGCCGACTTGCGCAGCAAGTCGGCGCGGGGGACATGAGCGGAGCCCGGTACCCGGCGGCCTTGGCCCGCAGCGGCACTTCTGCCGTACCACCGCAGCGAACCACTGAGATGAGCGCACTAGACCACCTGCGCTGGCCCTTCTTCGAACCGCAGCACCGTGATTTCGCGGCAGCGCTGGACACCTGGGCACACACCAACGTGCGCGACCAACATGGTCACGACGTGGATGCCATGTGTCGCACGCTGGTGCAACAGTTGGGCAGCGGCGGCTGGCTGCGCCATGCAGTGGCGGGCACGGCTTACGGCGCAGCGGCGGATGTCATCGACACCCGCATGCTGTGCCTGGCGCGCGAGACGCTGGCGCGGCATGAGGGCCTGGCCGACTTTGCCTTTGCAATGCAAGGCCTGGGCTCGGGCGCTATCTCGCTGGCCGGCACGCATGAACAGAAGTCGCGCTGGCTGCCGCCTGTGGCTGCGGGCGAAGCGATATCGGCTTTCGCGCTGAGCGAGCCTGACGCCGGCTCCGACGTGGCTGCCATGCAGTGTGCGGCTGTAGTCGCAGGGGACCACGCGGTGCTCAACGGCGAGAAGACCTGGATCAGCAACGGTGGCATCGCCGACTTCTACGTCGTCTTCTGCCGCACGGGCGAAGCGCTCGGTGCGCGTGGCATCAGCGCCTTCGTGGTGGAAGCTGGCACACCCGGCTTCGAGATCGCCGAGCGCATCGAAGTCATCGCGCCGCACCCGCTGGCCCGTCTGCGCTTCGACAACTGCCGGGTGCCTCTGAGCCACCGCATCGGCGCGGCCGGTGAAGGCTTCAAGGTGGCGATGCGCACGCTGGACGTGTTCCGCACCAGCGTGGCCGCCGCCGCCGTGGGCTTTGCGCGCCGCGCGCTGGAAGAAGGCCTGGCGCGTGCCAAGAGCCGGCCCATGTTCGGCGGCCGGCTGGCGGACTTCCAGTTGACGCAGGCCAAGCTGGCGCAGATGGCCTTGACCATCGACAGCGCTGCGCTGCTGGTTTACCGCGCGGCCTGGGAACGCGACCAAGGTTTGAACGTCACACGCCAGGCAGCAATGGCCAAGCTGGCGGCCACCGAAGGTGCGCAACAGGTCATTGATGCGGCCGTGCAGCTGTTCGGCGGCCTGGGGGTCACCAGCGGCATGCCGGTGGAACGCCTGTACCGCGAGATCCGCAGCCTGCGCATCTACGAAGGTGCCACGGAAGTGCAGCAGTTGATCATCGGCCGCGACCTCATCAAGGAATGACGATGAAACAGATCCTCCAACCCGCCCATTGGGCCAAGCCCAAGGGCTATGCGAACGGCGTCGCAGCCACAGGCCGGCAGGTCTTCGTGGCCGGCATGATCGGCTGGGACGCACAAGGTGTCTTCCACACCGACGACCTGGTCGGCCAGGTCCGGCAGGCCCTGCAGAATGTGGTGGAGACGCTGGCCGAAGCGGGTGCGGGCCCCGCCCACATCACGCGCATGACCTGGTACCTGACCGACAAGCGCGAGTACATGCTGCGCGCACGCGAGATCGGCGGCGTGTTCCGCGAACTGATCGGCGACTTCGGCATCGCCATGACCGCCGTGCAGGTGGTGGCGCTGATCGAAGACCGCGCGTTGGTCGAGATTGAAGTCACCGCCGTCATCCCAAACTAACTCTTCATTTCAAGGACATCACCATGGCCGCCAAGGCAAGCTTTCACTGGGACGACCCCCTGCTGCTGGACCAGCAGCTCACCGACGACGAACGCCAGGTGCGCGAAGCCGCACGCGCCTACTGCCAGGACAAGCTGGCCCCGCGTGTCGTGGAAGCCTTCCGCGCCGAAGAGACGGACCCTGCCATCTTCCGCGAGATGGGCGAACTGGGCCTGCTGGGGCCCACCATTCCGGAAGCCTATGGCGGCGCGGGCCTCAACTACGTCTGCTACGGCCTGGTGGCGCGCGAGGTGGAACGTGTGGACAGCGGCTACCGCAGCATGATGAGCGTGCAGTCGTCGCTGGTGATGGTGCCCATCTTTGAGTTTGGCACCGAAGCGCAGCGCCAGAAGTTCCTGCCCAAGTTGGCCACGGGCGAATGGATAGGCTGCTTCGGCCTGACCGAACCCAACCACGGCAGCGACCCGGCCAGCATGATCACACGCGCCAAGGCCGTGCCCGGTGGCTACAGCGTCAGCGGCGCCAAGATGTGGATCAGCAATTCACCCTTTGCCGACGTGTT
>JANOAM010000109.1:0-8598 GCA_031411215.1 Betaproteobacteria bacterium | reverse complement strand
GGCGCTTCGGCGACCAGCGTGTCCAGTGGGGCGGGCTGCGCCTGGGGCTTATCGAGCGGGACCGGGGTCGTCATCGGGGGTGTCGGGGATGTCGGGGTCGAAGACCTCGGGGCGGGCGCGCTGGCGCGCCCGCAAGGTCAGGAACAACGCCAGCAGCGCGCCCAGCAGCAGCAAAGGCGGGCCCACCCACAGCAGCGCGGTGGTGGGCTTCAAGGGCGGCTTGTAGAGCACGAAGTCGCCGTAGCGCTGCGTCATGTAGTCGCGGACCTGGTCGGTGCTCTGGCCCTCGGCCAGCATCTTGCGGATCTGGTTGCGCAGGTCCACGGCCAGGTCGGCATGGGAATCGGCAATCGTCTGGTTCTGGCAGACCAGGCAGCGCAGTTCGGCGGACAGCGCCATCACGCGCGCCTCCAGGACCGGGTCGCTGGCCACGGGCACGGCGTCCTTGGCGTGGGCCGGCGCCAGCGCGGCAGACAGCGCCAGCAGCACGGTCAGGAGCACGCGCTCAACCATTGAGTTGCCTCAGAAGCGGTTCGATCTTGTCGCGCAGCACCTCGGGCGTGATGGGCCCCACGTGCTTGAAGCGGATCACGCCCTGCTTGTCGATCACAAAAGTCTCGGGCACGCCGTAGACGCCATAGTCGATGCCGATGCGGCCGTCGGCGTCGGTCAGCGACTGCGCATAGGGGTTGCCCAGCTGCTGCAGCCACTTCTGCGCGGCGGCCGGCTGGTCCTTGTAGTTGAGGCCATAGATGGCCACCGGCGATTTCGGCGCAAAGGCCACCCAGTAGGGGTGCTCGTCGCGGCAGGGTGCGCACCAGCTGGCCCACACGTTCAGCACCCAGGGCTTGCCCAGCAGTGTCTCGCGCGTGACGGTCTTGCCGGGCTCGGCCAGCAGCGGCGCGCTGAAGGCCGGCGCGGGTTTGCCGATCAAGGGGCTGGGTACCTCGCGCGGGTTCAGGTTCAGGCCCACGGCCAGGAAGCCCACCAGCACCAGGAAGCCCACCAGCGGCCAGATGAAACGGTTCACGCAGCCACCTCTTGTGTCGCAGCGGGCGTGGCCGTCTTGCGCACGCGGTAGCGGCGGTCGCTCATCGCCAGCACGCCGCCGGCCATCATCAGCAGGCAGCCGCTCCAGATCCACACGATGAACGGTTTGTGCTGCACGCGCACGATCCACTCACCGCTGGGCAGCTGTTCGCCCATGGAGATGTAGAGGTCGCGCAGCGGGTTGCTGTCCACGGCGGCTTCGGTCATCGGGTTTTGCTGCACGCGGTAGATGCGCTTTTCAGGCTGCAGCGTGGCAATCAGTGTGCTGCCGCGACTGACTTCGATGCTGGCGCGCATCGCCACGTAGTTGGGGCCCTGCACCTCGCGCAGGCCGGTCATCTTGAAGGCATAACCGCCGATCTCGGTGGTATCGCCCGGGCCCATCTTGACGTCTCGTTCGGCTTCATAGGTCTTGACCATCGCCACGCCAAACGCAAACACCGCCACGCCCAGGTGTGCGGCCATCATGCCCCACAGGGCCAGTGGCACCTGGCCGGCGCGGTGGCCGATCTGGCCGAAGCTGCCCCCGGCGGGCAGCAGGCGGCCCTTGAGTTCGATGCCGACCGTGAAGGTGATCCAGAAAGCCATCATCAGGCCGCCCGTGGTGGCGGCGGAGATGCGCCCTTCAATCCAGCCCACCAGCAAAGCCGCCACCAGCGACAGCACCAGGGCCGGGCTGAAGCGCCGGGCCAGCGGCGCGAACTCGTCGTTCTTCCAGCGGGTCAGCGGGCCTATGCCCATCACCAGCACCAGCGGCGCCATCAGCAGCGCAAACACGGTGTCGAAGTAGGGCGGGCCGACGCTGATCTTGCCCATGCCCATGGCGTCCAGGAACAGCGGGTACAGCGTGCCCAGCAGCACCGCGCCACAAGCGACCGCCAGCATCATGTTGTTGACCAGCAGCAGCGACTCACGTGACAGCAGCCCGAATCGCTGGCCCAGGCCCACCTTGGGCGCGCGCCAGGCAAAGAGCGCCAGCGAGCTGCCGATGGTGATGACCAGGAAAGCCAGGATGAAGAGGCCGCGTTTCGGGTCGGTGGCAAAGGCGTGCACCGAGCTCAGCACGCCGGAGCGGACCAGGAAGGTGCCCAGCAGCGACAGCGAAAACGCCATGATGGCCAGCCACACCGTCCAGACCTTGAAGCCGCCGCGCTTTTCGCTGACGGCCAGCGAATGGATCAGCGCCGTGCCGGCCAGCCAGGGCATGAAGGACGCGTTTTCCACCGGGTCCCAGAACCACCAGCCGCCCCAACCCAGTTCGTTGTAAGCCCACCAGCTGCCCAGGCCGATGCCAAAGGTCAGGAAGACCCACGCGGCAGTCGTCCAAGGCCGTGTCCAGCGCGCCCAGGCAGCGTCCAGGTTGCCGCCCAGCAGGGCCGCGATGGCAAAGGCAAAAGCCACACTGAAGCCCACGTAGCCCATGTAGAGCATGGGTGGGTGGATGACCATGCCGGGGTCTTGCAGCAGCGGGTTCAGGTCACGGCCATCAGCGGCTGCGGGCAGCAGGCGGTCAAAGGGGTTGGACGTCAGCAGCATGAAGAGCAGGAAGCCCGCCGCCACCAGGCCCATGACGGCCAGGATGCGGGCCAGGAAGGGCAGCGGCAGCCGGCTGCTGAAGCGTGCCACGGCCAGGCTCCACAGGCTCAGCATCAACATCCACAGCAGCAGCGAACCCTCATGGCCGCCCCACACCGCGGCCAGCCGGTAGGGCAGCGGCAAAGCGCTGTTGGAGTTGCTGGCCACGTAGAGCACGGAAAAGTCGTTGCGCACAAAACTGACGGACAGCAGCACGAAGGCGACGACGATGAACAGCGTCTGCCAGTGCACCAGTGGCCGCGCCAACGCCATCCAGCCCGGCTTGCCTTGTTGTGCACCCATCAGCGGCAGCACGCCCTGGGCCAGCGCCACGGCCAGCGCGAAGTACAGGCACAGGTGGCCCAGTTCGGGGATCATGGTTTGGCTCCGGTGGGGCTTGCGACATTCGACACGGTGCTGCCCACCTTGGCGTTCATCTTGCCCGCCTTCTGCAGCGCGTCGGCGGCTTCGGGCGGCATGTAGTTTTCGTCGTGTTTGGCCAGCACCTCGCGGGCCGTGAACACACCGTCAGGCCCCAGTTGCCCTTGTGCGACCACGCCCTTGCCTTCCTTGAAGAGGTCCGGCAGCACGCCGTCATAACGCACCGGCACGGTCTGGGCCGTGTCGGTCACCAGGAAGCGCACGGTGATGCCCTCACGCACGACGGTGCCGGCCTGCACCAGCCCACCGACGCGGAAGGTGCGGCCTTGCGGCGCTTCCTTGTGGGCGATCTGCGTCGGCGTGTAGAAAAACACCAGGTTGCTGTTGAAGGCGTTGAGCACCAGGGCCACGCCCACGCCGACCACAGTCAGCAAGCCCGCAGCGATGGCGACCCGTTTGTGGCGCGGTTTCATGCAGCGTCTCCATCGACAGCTTGGACCAGCGCCCGACGGCGGCGGCGCATGGCCAGCAGCGGCTCCACCAGCATCACCGCCAGCGTCATGCCGTAAGAGCCCCACACGTACAGGCCGTAGCCGCCCATGCGGAGAAAGTCGTCCAGGGAATTCCAGTGCATGCTTTGTCCTAGCGTGGCGCCGCGGTGGTCCGCGTCAGCGCACGAACCCATTCGGTGTCGCGTTCGCTTTCGAGCACGATGGCCCGGGCGCGTGTGAACGCCACCGCGAAACTGTAGGCCCAGAAGGCGAAGGTCATGATCATCATGGCCACCAGCATGGTTGCTGCCATCTTGGGTGCGGCGTCCATGCTGATCGTGGCCCCCTGGTGCAGGGTGTTCCACCACACCACGGAATAGCGGATCACCGGCAGGTTGACCGCACCCACCAGCGCCAGCAGCGCTCCCGCGTTGGCGGCACGGCGCTCGTCGTCGATGGCTTCGGTCAGCGCGATATAGCCCAGGTACAGCAGCAGCAGGATGAATTCGGTGGTGATGCGTGCGTCCCAGACCCACCAGGTGCCCCAGGTCGGTTTGCCCCAGAAGGAACCTGTCCACAGCGCCAGGAAGGTGAAGAGCGCGCCGGTGGGCGCCAACGCCCGCGCATACATGGACGACATGCGGGTGTTGAAGGCCCAGCCCCACACCGCGAAGAAGGCCATCACGGCGTAGATCACCATGGACATCCAGGCCGCGGGCACGTGGATGAAGATGATGCGGTAGGCGTCCCCCTGCTGGAAGTCCGTGGGTGCGATGCCGAAGCCAATGAACAGGCCGACCAGCGACAGCGTGACCGCCGCGGCCCAGAACCAGGGCACGGCCTTGCCAGCCATGGCGTAGAAACGCGAGGGGGCGGCGTAGGTGAACCAGGTCAGGCCTGTCTTGGTGCTCATCGCGTGGTCGGTTCCAAGGTCAGGGTTCCAAAGCCGTCAATCCAGTGAGATGCGCAAGGCCGCGGCCGTGGCCCAGGGCGCGCCCAAGGCGGTGAAGATCAGCAGCGCGCCCAGCAGCGAGAAGTGCGCCTGCGCCGACAGCCCCGCTTCCACGGCACCCACCGCGCCGGTGCCGAAGATCAGCGTCGGCACGGCCAGCGGCAGCACCAGCAAGAAGATCAACGCGCCGCCACTGCGCAGGCCCAGCGTCAGTGCGGCGCCTAAAGCGCCCAGCAAGCTCAGAACCGGGGTGCCGATCAGCAGTGTGGCCACCAGGGTGGTGATGGCCGGGCCGTTCATGTCGAAGGCGATGCCCAGCACCGGCGCGGCCAGCACCAGCGGCAGCCCCGTGCTGAGCCAGTGCGCGCAGACCTTGCCCAGCACCAGCAGGGTCAGCGGCTGGGGTGACAGCAGCAGTTGTTCCAGCGTGCCGTCGTGTTCGTCGGAACTGAACATCTGCGTCACCGACAGCATGGCCGCCAGCAGCGCGCAGACCCAGACCACGCCGGGCGCGATCTGCCGCAGCATCTGCGGCTCCGGGCCCACGCCCAGCGGGAACAGGCCCGCCGCGGCGATGAAAAAACCCAACGGCAGCAAGGCTTCGACCCGGCGCCGGGCTGCCAGCAGCAAGTCGCGCTGGGTGAGCGTCCACACGGGCGACGAAACCAGCGCGTGCGTGGGCTCCAAGCGGCCGGCCGCCTGGGTTGCGGCACTCATGAAGGGCGCCCTGTGCGGGCCGATGAAACGTGAACCATAACGCGGCGGCATTGTAGGGACGCCACCTTGCGCGGCCCTGGTGTCGCCAGGTAAGAGCCGCGTCAGCGTGGGGCCTGGCCCAGCAGCGGGTGTTCACGCAGGCCAGGCAGGTCCACCGGCTGGTGGCTGGTCAGCAGCACGGCACCGCCGCGTGCGGCCTGCGCGGTGATGAGTGCGGACAGCCGCTGCATGCTGTCGGCGTCCAGCGCGTCATAGGGCTCGTCCAGGATCCAGGTGCGCGGTTGTTCGTCCAGCGCCAGCCGCGCCAGCGCGCCACGGCGGCGTTGGCCTTGCGACAGCGTGCGCACCAGGGCCTTGCGGCGGTTTGCGAGGCCCAGGGTTTCCAGCGCGGCGGCAGCGCGGGCTTCGGGCGCATCCAGGCCGGCCAGGCGGGCCAGGAAGCAGATGGCTTCTTCCAGGCTCAGGTCGTCCTTCAATGCATTGGCATGGCCGATGTAAGCCACCGCCTGCCGCGCCTGCGGGCCGGCCTTGCGTAGCGGCTGGCCGTTCCACAGCACGTCGCCCGCCACCGGCGTGGACAGGCCGGCCAGGATGCGCATCAGGCTCGTCTTGCCGCTGCCGTTGGCTCCACGCAGCCAGGTCAGGCTGCCTGGGGGCAAGGTGATGTCCAGCGCTTCAAACAACAGCCGGCGCCCACGCTGACAGCTGAGGCCGCGGCCTTCCAGCAGGCCGGTGCCGGCTTCTGGGACCCGGGTCGTCACGAAGACAAGGCGGCCATCAGCCGCGGCATGTTGGCCATGGCGGCCATGGCCTGTTCGCGGAAGCGGGCGATGATGGCCTGCTTCTCTTCGTCGTCCTTGGCCGCGCTGGCCAGCAGCTTGCCAAAGCCGTCCAGCCGGCTGTCACGCACCCACTGGCGCAGCACCTTGTCCTGCGCCCACTGCGCCTGGTTCCACATGCCGACCATCATCGCGCGCGGGTAGTCGGCCAGCGTGTGCGGGAAGGGCACCGACGCGCAGAGGCGGTTCTTCTCGGCGTCGGTGTCGTAGTGCGCTTCCACGTAGGCCGTGATGGCCGCGCTGAAGGCCGGCTGCGGCAGGCGCACCATCTGCAGCACGATCTGCTGGCCCTGGAAGACGCTCTGCGGCGCGCGCTGTTCCACGGCCGACGCGGTGCAGTCGATGAACAGCGTGCCTGGCGCCACCGCCACCGTGCCCTGGTCCAGCACCATGGCCTGCGGCTGCAGCGCCTGCACACGGCCCAGGCGTATGACCTGGTGGATGCGGCGCAGCACCTCCACCTCACGCGTGGACACGGTGGCCAGGTGGAACATGGTCGGCATGCGGGTCGGGTCCAGGCGCAGCAGCATGCCGCAGGCTTCCAGACGCAGGAACAGATCCTCCACCGACGTGGCCTGGGCCAACGCTTCCATCTGGCTGGCCTGGCCGCCGATGGCTTCCTTGAAGAACTCCGGCCCGGACTGCGTGGTGATGCGGTTGATCAGCCAGGAATCGCGTGGCACCACCCACTGGATGCTGTCCGGCGCCGCGCCGGACTGGAGCAGCCAGATGCAGGCATCCATGGCCGTCTTGCCTGCGCCCAGCACCACAAAACGCCGTGGCAGCGGTTGAGCGCGGGCTTGTGACGGACTGCCCTCGGCGCGGCTCCACAGACCCGGCAGCGCATTGGGCGGCACCAGGTCCACGCCTTCGGCCACGCTGAAGCGCGGCACATGGGTGGAAGGCACGGGCGGGCTGTAGTAACGCGCGTCCACGGTCTTCCTGCGCACGTTCACCTGCGTCTGCTGACCCGACAGCAAGGACTCGAACACCCCGCCGCCCAGGTGGTTGCACAGCGGGTGGTAGCTGACGCGGCCGCTGGGCAGCAGGCGGTGGTTCATCACACGGTCGAAGTAGCCGCTGATCTCCGGCCCCGAGGCCAGTTCGTACAGGCCTTCGTTGAGCCCGCGGGTGTCCTTGTGGCCGCTGCCCAGCTCCATCGAATTGACGCC
Source organism: Betaproteobacteria bacterium (assembly GCA_031411215.1). Lineage (GTDB taxonomy): Bacteria > Pseudomonadota > Gammaproteobacteria > Burkholderiales > Burkholderiaceae_C > Rubrivivax. The sequence continues at coordinate 1,421 of JANOAM010000109.1, read as the reverse complement.
GTAGAAGGCCGACGGCTGGTGCAGCGTGACGAAGGGGTAGGCGTCGTTCCAGTGGCCGCCGGGTTTGCCGTGGCGGTCGACGATGGTGATGTGGGCGTCGCTTTCAGCCAGCAGCGTGTCCGCGAAGGCCAGGCCCGCGGTGCCGCTGCCGATGATCAGGTAGTCGGTGTCCAGTTGCTGCATGGAGTCCTTGAAGGGCCTGGGTACGCGGCTCGCCGGATCAGTGTAGAGGCAGGGCCGGGGTTATCGTGGTCACCATGACGACACACCGCCTGCCCGCTTCCGTGGCCACCTGCCACTGGGGCCATTTCGACGCCAAGCTGCCGCCCGTGCTGACGGTGGTCAGTGGCGACACGCTCATCGTCGACACCGTCAGCGGCGGCCCCGAGGTGTTGCCGCCTGCCGGCTTCCATGTGCCACCAGAACTGCACGACATCCACGCCCGTTCCGAGCGCCCGGTGCCCGGCCACATCCTCACCGGCCCCGTGGCCGTGGAAGGTGCCGAGCCCGGCGACACGCTGGAGCTGCGCATCGTGGACGTGCAGTTGCGCCAGGACTGGGGCTACAACGTGATCCGCCCGCTGGCCGGCACCATCCCGCAGGACTTTGACGAGCGCACACGGCTGCTGCACATCCCGCTGGACGCGGCGCGCCAGACGGGCCGCATGCCCTGGGGGCTGGACCTGCCGCTGCACCCCTTCTTCGGCGTGATGGGCGTGGCACCGCCACCGCAGTGGGGCCGCATCAGCACCATCCAGCCGCGCGCGCATGGCGGCAATATCGACAATAAGGAGCTGCGGCCGGGTGCGTCTCTCTACCTGCCGGTGCATGTGCCCGGTGCGCTGTTTTCCTGCGGTGACGGCCATGCGGCGCAAGGTGATGGTGAGGTGTGCACCACGGCCATCGAAACGGCGCTGCAGGGCACATTCGAGCTGATCCTGCACAAGGCCACGGGCCTGAGCTACCCGCGGGCCGAAACACCTACACACTGGATCACCATGGGCATGGACCCGGACCTGGACCAATGCGTGGTGATGGCGCTGCGCGACATGATCGTGCTGCTGGGTCAGAAGCAGGGTCTGTCACGCGAGGATGCGTACACGCTGTGCAGTCTGGCGGTGGACTTCCGGGTCACGCAGACGGTGAATGGGCACAAGGGGGTGCATGCGATGGTGGCGAAGAGCCTGCTGCGTTGATGTTGCGCGGGCCGAGGCTGGCGGGTGGCCGGCTGCGCTCATGTCCTCCGGCCCGCCTTGCTGGCGCAAGTCGGCCCTCCCCCTTTACTTCGCTCCGCCGGCCACCCACCATCCTCCGCAAAGCCACCCAATTTGAACGCCAGCAAAGTACCCGGAGCGGGCAGTTGGGGCGATCTGCGGAGCGAAGTAAAGGAGGAGGCCCAGCTTGCGCCAGCAAGGTGGGCC
>JANOAM010000108.1:0-3654 GCA_031411215.1 Betaproteobacteria bacterium | reverse complement strand
AGAGCAGGACGGCAGATTTCATGGATCACCTGTGCAGCGTGGAAGGGCGGCGGCCGGCAGCGGGCCCGCCTGGCGCGGAGCGCAGTGTAATCACGGCGCTGGGTGTTGCAGGCCCTGTGGCGGCTCCTGTGGCGGTTCCCTGGTGGTTACGGTGTCTGCGGCGGGCGTCTGCAGCCGGCGCACGTCGGCGCTCAGCCGGCCGGCGATCAGGCGCACCACTTCCAGGCCGAAGTCCGGGTTCTGGTAGACCAGTTCGCGGAAGGTGTCCTCGTCGATGGACAGCACGGTGCAGTCCGTCAGGCAGCGGGCGCCGCTGCTGCGGCGGCGGTCGGGGGCGAAGAAGGCGATCTCGCCAAACATCTGGCCGGCTTCCAGCACGCGGCCGATCTCGGGCAGTTCCACGCGGCCGCTGGCCAGGAAGTAGAGCCGGTCGGCCACGTCACCGTCGGCAAAAATCTGCTTGCCCGCGCCCAGCTGGCGGCTGCGCATGTAGGGGCGCAGCCAGATCTCCATCTGCTGCGGGTCGGCGGTGGAAGCGGCCACGCGGTGCGTCAGGCGGATCATCTGCCACACCCGCACCAGGTTGACCGGCAGCAGCACGGCATGCAGCGCCACCATCAGCGGTGCCGGGTGCACCAGGCCGTAGAGGATGAAGCCCACGTTGCTGCCCACGGCCAGCCAGCGCAGCGGGATCATCGTGCGCACGAAGGCGCTGACGATGACCAAAAGCGCCGCCACCGCGGCGGACATCAGCGCCAGCACCTGTTCGGGCTGGGCCAGCATGAGCAGCATCTTGTCGATCTGCAGCAGCAGGGCGTCCATCATGGGCTGCATCCTGCCATGCCGTAGGCCGTATGCGGCTTACGGCAGGCCCTGGCTCCAGGTTGTTGCTGCCGCCGCACGCCGGGGGCGACCCGGGGATAGGCGCCCTCAGTGGCCCGTCATAGACTCCTGCGCACAGACAAGGCCAGCCGTTCGCCAGGTCGAACCGCGCCAGGCCTTGCAAAGGAGACAAGCCGTGCGTGCCACCGACCTGAGCGACCCGCAGTACTTCCACAAGGTGGTCGACTGCCAATGGGCCTGCCCTGCCCACACCCCCGTGCCGGAATACATCCGGTTGATCGCCCAGGGGCGGCATGACGAGGCCTACATGGTCAACTGGGCCAGCAACGTCTTCCCCGGCGTACTGGGCCGCACCTGCGACCGGCCCTGCGAACCGGCCTGTCGGCGCGGCCGCGCAGAGGAAGAGAACGCGGTCAAGCCCGAACCCGTGGCCATCTGCCGCCTGAAGCGCGTGGCGGCGGACTACAAGACCGACGAGGTGCGCGCGCTCATACCCAAGGCCCTGCCGAAGAACGGCAAGAAGGTGGCCTGCGTGGGCGCGGGGCCGGCATCACTGGCAGTGGCGCGCGACCTGGTGCTGCAAGGTTATGCCGTCACGGTGTTTGACGGCGAGAAGAAGGCCGGTGGTTTCATCCGCACGCAGATCCCGCGCTTCCGGCTGCCGGAGCGGGTGATCGACGAAGAGACGGGTTACGTGCTGGGCCTGGGCGTGGAGTTCAAGGGCGGGCAGCGCGTCGACTCCATGAAGGCGTTGCTCGGCCAAGGCTACGACGCGGTGTTCGTGGGCTGCGGCGCGCCACGCGGACGCGACTTGCAGGTCCCCGGCCGGGCTGAGGCTGCGGCCAGCGTCCACATCGGCATCGACTGGCTGGCCAGTGTGTCCTTCGGCCACATCACCAGCGTGAAGAAGCGCGTCATCGTGCTGGGCGGGGGCAACACGGCGATGGACTGCTGCCGCAGCGCGCGCCGCCTGGGCGCAGACAGCGTGAAGGTGGTGGTGCGCTCGGGCTTCGAGGAGATGAAGGCATCACCCTGGGAGAAGGAAGATGCGCAGCACGAAGGCATCCCCATCATCAACTTCCATGTGCCCAAGGCCTTCATCGTCGAAGACGGTGTGCTGGTGGGCATGAGCTTTGAGGTGGTGAAGGCCGTCTACGACGAGCAAGGCCGTCGCAGCCTGGTGCCCACGGGTGAACCGGACACCGTCATTGATTGCGACGAAGTGCTGCTGGCCGTGGGCCAGGAGAACAGCTTCCCGTGGATCGAACGCGACAGCGGCATCGTCTTCGACAAGTGGGGCCTGCCGCAGCTGGATGAGAAGAGCTTCCAGTCTTCGCTGCCCCATGTGTTCTTCGGCGGCGATGCGGCCTTCGGCCCCAAGAACATCATCACGGCCGTGGCGCATGGCCATGAGGCTGCTGTCAGCATTGACCGCTTCCTGCACGGCGAGCCTGTCACCCAGCGCCCGCCGCCGCACGTGAACCTGGTGTCGCAGAAGATGGGCATCCACGAGTGGAGCTACAGCAACGCGCCCACCGATGACAGCCGTTTCAAGGTGCCCTGGGCTGCGGCCGAAAAGGCGCTGGCCAGCATCAAGGTGGAAGTCGAACTGGGCTTTGACCTGAAGACCGCCATCAAGGAAGCCGAGCGCTGCCTCAACTGCGACGTGCAGACAGTGTTTGCCGACAAGCTGTGCATCGAATGTGACGCCTGCGTGGACATCTGCCCGGTGGACGCCATCAGCTTCACCGACAACGGCGACGAGGCCGACCTGCGCACACGTCTGAAGGCGCCGGCGCTCAATGTGGCGCAGGCGCTGTACGTGAGTGCGGAGATGAAGACGCACCACGTCATGGTCAAGGACGAAGACGTGTGCCTGCACTGCGGCCTGTGCGCCGAACGCTGCCCCACGGGCGCCTGGGACATGCAGAAATTCCTGCTTACTACCACCACGGCGGGGCCCATGTGCCGCGACACGCAAACAGGCAGGCAACGTGCGGGAGCCGAGGCATGAAGGACGCCAAGAAGGGCATCGAAGCCGTCAACGACTTCGTCATCAAGTTCGCCAACGTCAACGGCTCGGGGTCGGCCAGCGCCAACGAGCTGTTTGCCAAGGCCGTGCTGCGCATGGGCGTGCCGGTGAGCCCGCGCAACATCTTCCCCAGCAACATCCAGGGCCTGCCGACCTGGTACGAGGTGCGTGTGTCCGAACGCGGCTGGCTCGGGCGGCGCGGGGGCATCGACATGATGGTGGCGATGAACCCGCAGACCTGGGACGCCGACGTCAAGGAAGTGGAGCCCGGCGGCTACCTGTTCTATGACAGCACGCGCCCCATGCCGGCCAGTGCTTTTCGCAGCGACATCACCGTCATCGGCATGCCGGTCACGGCCATCTGCAACGCCACCTACGAAGACCCGCGCCAGCGCACGCTGTTCAAGAACATCATGGTGCTGGGCGCGCTGTCGGCGTTGATGGACATCGACGACAAGGTCATCGAGGGCCTTTTCAGCGAGCAGTACAAGGGCAAGGAAAAGCTGCTGGAAAGCAACGTGCGCGCGCTGCAGTCGGGTCGTGGTTTTGCGCGCGACCATCTGAAGCCGCCCATTGGTTTGCGCGTCAAGCGCGCCAACGCGGTGGGCGACCGAATCTTCATGGAAGGCAATGCGGCAGCGGCGCTGGGCTGCGTGTACGGTGGCGCCACGGTGTGCGCGTGGTATCCCATCACGCCGTCTTCATCGGTCGCCGAGGCTTTCACCAGCTACTGCAAGAAGTTGCGCCACGACCCGGTCACGGGCGAAGCGCGTTACGCC
>JANOAM010000107.1:0-3359 GCA_031411215.1 Betaproteobacteria bacterium | reverse complement strand
CGGGAGGCCTTTTTCAGGCCCTTCAGCGCGCCTGACCCTCGGGTATAGTGGGTTCATGTTCGACGTTCTGGTCTACCTCTACGAGAACTACTGGCGCCCGGACGCCTGCCCCGAACCCAAGCAGCTGTCGCGCAAGCTCAGTGCCGTGGGCTTCGAGCCTGACGAGATCCAGGAAGCACTGAAGTGGCTGGACGGCCTGGCCGACACGGCCGACTCCTGCACCAGCAGCCAGGTGCCCGGCAGCATCCGCATCTACACCTCGCAGGAGCGGGAGGTGCTGGGTGACGACTCCATAGGCTTCATCACCTTCCTGGAATCGGCAGGGGTCTTGCCCGCGCCGATGCGCGAAATGGTGATCGACCGTGCCGTCGCCGTGGGCAATGGCGCCATGGACCTGGAAGACCTGAAGATCATCGTGCTGATGGTCTTCTGGAGCCTGGGCGAAGAGCCCGATGCGCTGGTGTTGGACGAGTTGTTCGTCGACTCCGACGAACGGGTGATCCACTAGCCCTAGGACAGCAGCCGGGACGCGTCAACGTCCAGCTTGGCCAGCGCGCTGCGCGTGGCACGCACCGTGAGCGCTTCGTCCTGCGCCGGCACGATCAAACCAGCCTGCAGGTAGCTCGCCAGCCGGTGCTGCTGGAACAGCACACAGCGGCCCTGCGGCGTCACGAACAGGCTCAACTGCTTGCGCAGGCCGTGCCAGCTGAGTTGCACAGGTTCGGTATGGCCGCCGCGGTCCAGCATGTACCAGCTGCCCACCTGCAGTTCACGCGCCCAGCTGACCATGGCCGGTGTCGGCATGGAGCCGCCTTCCAGCACCACTTCCAGTTCGGAACTCTGATGGCCAGACAGGTCCAGCACCATGGACTCGTCGATCTCCACATCGGCCGCGTCGGGCAGCAGTTCTTCCAGCGTTTCCAGGCGTTCCATCAGTTCGCGCAGACGCTCGTCCGGGATGACAGCCGCCTTGGCAGTGAAGGCCGCGGCCAGGGAGTTGTTCAGCTGCTGGATGTGCTCGTCCTGCTTGGGCGTGTCCATGCCCGCGCTGGCCATGCCTTCGCGCAGGCTTTTCAGCAGCAGCGGCAGGCGGCGGATGACCTCGGCCCGTTCCTCTCGGGTCACTTTCGCGCTGGCGCTCCAGATCAGGTCGGCCGCTGCGCGCTTCATGACCTTGGTCTGATCGCCCTGCGCGGTGTAGCGCACGGCCGTGGTGGCCAGCACATCGGCCCAGACGTGGAACAGGAACTGGCGCACACCTTCCTGCACCGGCACTTCGTTGAGCATGCGGCGCAGTTCGATCGTGTACTGGATGGCCAGCGTCTCGCGCTGCTCCACCTGCTGGGCCAACGAGACACCGCGTTTGGTCATCTCGTTTTCGTTCTTGAAGTAGTGCTCCAGGAACTTCTCGAATTCGATCAGCACGGTCTGGAAGACACGCCGGCCGGTGTCGGGGTAGGCCTCCACCACCTGCACGATGCGCTTGATTTCTTTCTCCAGCGCCTCCGTCACGCCGCTGCCGGTGCCGCTGTCAAAGCCCATCACGCAGGCGCCCATGCGGTCGATCAGGCGCCGCGCGGGGTGGTCGATGGTGGCGAAGAAATCCGGCTCCGACACCGCCACGCGCAGCACCGGCATCTGCAAGCGCGCAAACCACACGCGGATGGCCGGCGGGATGCGATCTTCGGTCAGGATGCTCTGGAAGAGCAGCGCCACGATCTCGATGGTGGCGCGCTCCTCCGGCGAAGCCGCCGCCTTCTTCAGCGCCTGCTTGCGCTGGTGCAGTTCTTCCAGCAGCACGGGCGTGGTGACCGGCGGCTCGCCCTGCTGGGTACTGGGCGCCACACGCTGCCGTATGCCGGCCTCGGCCGCATCAATGGCATGCGACAAGCCCGGCGACACCACGTGCGCCGGGCGCTCCAGCCCCTGCGAACGTGTGGACGGTGCAAAGCTGGGCACATGGCGGCCGATCAGCCGGTTGAGTCGGCCCAGCACGGCTTCTGCGTGCTCGCGGCTGCGCGCCAGCGGGGCGGCGCGCGTCATCATGCGCGTCTCTTCGCCCACGCCGCTGCGGTTGCCGCCGCTGCCCTGCCAGTGACCGATGCCGCGGCCCGGGCCGGCAAAGCCGGCGGAGTTGGGGTATTCGGAAGGCGCGCCCAGCGCCATCGCCGCCGATGAGGCACCGTCGCCCGAGAAACTGGTGCCCTGCCCGGTCCAGCCCATGTTGGCGTTGGGGTGGGTGCGCGACCGTTTGATGAAGGGCCGCAGGTCCACTTCCGGCAGCACCTTGTGTTCCACCAGCCAGCGGTTGGTCTCGTGGTAGGCCTCTTCCACCAGCAGCGCCACCTCTTCATGCAGCGTGGGCTGCACCTCGCGCCAGCCTTCCAGCGTCATGCCGGCAGCACGCCAGGCGTCGAAGATCACGCGGGCCAGCACATGGGCGCGCAGCATGTCGTGCGCTTCCAGTTCCGTGCGGCCTTCCAGGTGTGCCACGCGGGAGCGCAGGTCGGAAAACTCCCAAGAGGCGCGGTCCATCACCGCCAGCGCCAGGCGCGAAGTGACGATTTCCAGTTCGATGGTGTCGTCCGACACCAGAGTCAGCGCATCACGGCCGGAATTCGGTGGCGGCAGGTCGCCCGGGCGGGACGCCGACACGCCTTGCGTCAGCACCTTGCGCAGACCGCCGACGATGCCGCGGTGCCACTGCTGCGCACCCTTCATCAGCGCCTGGACCAGGTCCCGCCGACGCTGGAACACCGTGTGCTCGGACGGCTTGTCCAGTTGGGTGCGGGCGGTGTTGATGACGGCCTGCACCATGCCGGCGAGGCCCTTGACCAGCTCTTCGGTGTACAGCCGCCGCGCCTGGCCGGCAATGGAGTCGGGCGAGGCGCTGGTGGCCATGTCAGGAGCTGGGTGCGTCCGGGTGGGGTGAGAAGTTTTTCACTCTACACCACCGCTCCGGCATTGGGGTCGTTCGGGTCCTGGTCTTTCACCCCTACCTTGACCAGATCCTCCCGCTTGACGCCCAACCACATGGCGATGCCCGCGGCGACGAAGATGGACGAGTAGATCCCGAACAGGATGCCAATGGTCAGCGCCACCGCAAAGTAGTGCAGCGTGGGGCCGCCAAACACCAGCATCGACAGCACCATCATCTGCGTGCTGCCGTGGGTGATGATGGTGCGGCTGGTGGTGCTGGTGATGGCGTGGTCGATGACTTCGTGCGTGTTCAGCTTGCGAAAGCGCCGGAAGGTCTCGCGCACGCGGTCGAAGATCACCACGGATTCGTTCACCGAGTAGCCCAGCACCGCCAGGATGGCCGCCAGCACCGCCAGGCTGAATTCCCACTGGAAGAAGGC